>CANPXI010000058.1 GCA_947585885.1 uncultured Bacilli bacterium | reverse complement strand
AAATTATAATTCCTATAATCCCACCAATAATTTTCTTATTTTTCATAAATTCTCCTTCCACTTCTTTTAAAAATATGTACTACTATATATAAAACTATAATTGTATCAATAAACAATATAAGTACATACTAGTAATATAGTATATTTCTCTCCTTTATTATTTATCAATCCTCCTTATATATATGCTCACCAAAACATATCCCTTATCACATAAAATTTTATCATAAACAGCATTATATAGTCAACCAGAAAATATCCCCATTTTTTGGTACTTTTTTACAATTGTTTTTATAACTACTGTTATAAAGATATAAAATAGATATTTTCATATAATATCAATTGATTAATAACTAGTTTTTAAGAATAGGAGGCGAATTAAAATTAAATTAAAAAGTAAAGATATTTTAGCAATAAATCTAAAATATTATAGGCATTTATCAAAACTATCACAAGAAAAATTCGCCGAGACAATTGACACAAGCTTGATATATATAAATCAGTTAGAAAAAGGAAAAAGAAATCCATCACTAGAAATGTTAGATAGAATATCTATAAGTATCTCTAACCTATTAGGAAAAACAGTAACTAGTAGTGATCTAATCACATATGACGAAAAAAAGATAATTATTGCTAAAAGAGTTGATGAAAAGAAAAAGTAATTAAGATGCGCCTTAATTACTTTTTAAATCTAATTAAAGAAATAACTCCTGAAATAATCTCTAAAACATTACCAATAATACATACATATGCTCCTACCATATAATTATAAAATATCCAAACAAATGCCATTACTAAAAACACTATCCTTAAATATTTAGAATCATTTAAATATGAAGATATAGTATAAAAAGCAGTAATAATTATAGGTATTAAAGATAAAAACCCACGAAAAGTTATAAACCCAAACACTACGAGCAAAATAAGAAAGAAAGCTAAATAATACCCAGGAATATCTTTATTCTCTTTTCTATCTTTACTAAAAATAAAACATCTTATAGTAGAAACAAAATTCATAGAACTAGGAGTGTATGCTCCTAGTAAAAAATAAGAAATAGTATATGCTAAATTTGCAAGTCCCTCTAAAAATAAAATCTTATACTGTTTCTTTTCTTGTACACTAATAACCCATAATATAATCGCTAATATACTAAATGCTACAACCCAAATATTCTCTTTAAACATAAAAACTCCATTTACTTAATAGTACCAATACTTCTAAAAGGTAGAATTCTAATACCCACTTTCCCTACAATATCTTTTTTATTAAAAGCGCCTAGTATTCTACTATCTTTAGAAATATCTCTATTATCTCCAAGAACCACATACTCGTTCTTTCCAGCTTCCAAAGTAAAATCATCAGTATCTTCAAAAACATAATCACTTACTACTTCTTTGCCATTTATATATAAAACATTATCAGCATACTTTACAGTTTCTCCAGGTAAACCAATAACTCTCTTAATAATCTCTCCACCATCATACTTAACTACAACAATATCAAATCTATTAATACTAAAATGTTTACCAATCTTATTAACGAGAACTACTTCACCATCATGTAATGTAGAATTCATTGAGTCTCCATTAACAACCCCAGGAGTAATAATAAAAGTTCTAATTAAAACAACCACTACTATAATAATTAAATAAGGTTTTAAAAAATTCAAAACATATTTAAAAGTCTCCACAATCATCCCTCATTTCTTCTATTAATAATTATATATTTTAAATTCATTAACTTCAATACAAAAAAAAGAAAGATTTTTAGTTTCTTTCCTTAATCTTATATCTACCCTTAAGATTCTTTAAGAAATTAAGTTTAGCTCTTCTAACTTTACCTTTTTTAATAACAGTAATCTTATCAATTAAAGGACTATTTACTGGAAATACCCTATTAATTGCTACACTACCAGTTTGTTTTCTAACAGTAAAAGTCTCACTAACGCTTCCACCTTTACGTGCAGTAACAACACCTTCATAAGCTTGAACTCTCTCTCTTTTACCTTCTTTAATTCTAACGTCTACTCTTACAGTATCTCCTACTCTAAAAGGAGGAACGTTAGGATTAATTTGCTTTTCGTTAATCTTATCAATAACGTTCATACTTTTCTTCTCCTTATCTTTAGCTTTTATTTAATCATACAAACCCCTTGCAGCGGATTAAGCTAGTAATAATACTAACACAAAATAAAATTTATATCAAGTATTTTTGTAACTTTTTTGGTGCATCTATATTATCAATATTTCCTAAAACATTACTAACTTCCATACTAAGTTCATCATTATTAAGTTCTGCCCCATAAATAAACTTTCCCTTAGTATTAATTTCATCTAAATTTAACTCATCATAAATATCTCTTCTTTTAATAATACTATAAAACTTTTTTAAAGGACTAACACTTGAATTCTTATAACTATACCCTTCAGTAATTTTATGTAAAGAATATACTTTATAATCACTAATATTTTTTAAATCTAAACTATCTATAACCTTATTCATAACCATAAAAGAAAACATTTCTGCATGTCTTTCAGTAGGAAAATAATTATGATACTTTAAATAAAGATAATTAGAAATTAAAATGTCTATAAAACTTATATCATTATTACTTAAATGAACATCTCCAAGTAATACTTCATCTGAATCTCTATAAAACCTTAACTTTTTATCAAAAACTAAAAAACTAGACTCATATGCATGACCTACTTCATGTAACAAAATCTTAAAAAACATATACCTCATATGTTCTTCATCAATACTTTTAAAAATTCTCTTTCTTCTTAAATCATTTAAAATATTAACTAACCTATTAAAGTTAAATACAATCTCTGAACGATACAAACTATAGTGAGCAATATGATTAATGCCTGAACTTCCTCTTATCTCATGTAAGTTACCATTTGGTATATTAAACCCACCTACTATCACTTTCCTAAATTCTTCTAAAAAGCAGTCACTTACTATATCTTCTCTATCAAAGTTTTCTACTATAAAATTAATAACCCCCTCCATACATATTACCTACTCTTTCCTTTTCTTTCACTTTCTTCATACTCTTTACTTGCATCCATAAAACTACGTCTTATAATACTAGCATAATATTCTCTTTCCATATATTTATCTCTAAATTCATTTTGAATAAGCACAATACGTGCTAAATACTCTCTATAAAGTTTATTTTTTAAATGTTCTTTATATTTATTAAAAATAGATTGCTTTACTTTTTCAATTTCACCTAAACACGCTTTAACTCCTTCTTCACTATCGTCTTCACTTACTAAAAAGTCATAAATCTTTTTATATAACTTAGAAAACTTCTTATCAAGTTGCTTTTTAGCGTATTTGTTTTTTAAATCAGTATTACATATCAAAACATTACTAACCTTTAATGCCCCAATTCCTCTAGGTTTAACACTTAAGCCAGTTAACTCTCCCATATCAATAAACTTACATCTCTTAATCTTTCTATTTAAATAAAACATAAAACCCACCTACTTCAATAAATCAGGTCTCTTTTCTTTAGTAACCCTATTTCTTTCACTATTTCTATACTCTTCTATTTTCTTATGGTCTCCACTAAGTAACACTTCTGGTACTTCTAAACCATTATATACTCTTGGTTTAGTATAAACTGGATAATCTAGTAAATTATCGTTAAAGCTTTCACTTTCTAAACTACCCTCACTTATAACCCCAGGAATAAGCCTTACAACACTATCCATTACTGCTAAAGCAGGTACTTCTCCTCCAGTTAAAACATAGTCACCAATACTTACTTCCATATCTACAATAGTTTTAATTCTCTCATCAAACCCTTCATAATGCCCACATAATATAATAAGGTGTTTTTTTGTGCTTAACTCTTTTGCAATACACTCATTATACACTTTACCACTAGGACTCATCATAATAACTAAAGAGTCATCATCTCTTACACTTTCAACTGCCTTAAAAACTGGGTCACACATAATAACCATACCAGACCCTCCACCATAAGGAGTATCATCTACTTGACTATTATTTAAAGTACTAAAGTCTCTAATATTAATAACCCTAATACTTACTAAATCATTATCTATTGCTCTTTTAATAATACTTTCTTCTAAAAAAGGAGTAAACATATTTGGAAAAAGAGTTAAAATATCTATCTTCATAAAATACCCTCCAAATTCTTAAAACTAACAGCATCTCCTACACTATCAATAAATTCCCTATTATATGGAATAAATTTACCACTCACAACAAATAACTTATACCCATTATTATTAATAATGCTTTCTATCTTACCAATATTTTTACCCATATATACTGCATCTTTTCCTAAAAAATCACTATCTAAGTATTCCTCATCACCTAAACTTAAATCTTCTTTTAAACAAAAAACACTTTTACCTTTAAATAACAAAACATCATTATATAAATAATCTTTAAACTTAACCATATCATAATTCTTATGAGTTCTATAACTTTCTATTATAACTGGAGTTTTATCTTTCCCTATATATATCATATTGCCAACATTAAACACACGTGATTTATATGGAAAATCACTAATAATTCTAACTTCACCCTTTAAAGCGTGAGTATTAACAAGTCTTCCAATATATACATAATTCATAAAACTCACCTAAATTTATACATTATTATACCACCAGTAACAGAAACATTCAAACTTTCACACTTATCATTCATTGAAACCCTAATAGATTCGTCACTTAACTCTTTAATATAATCACTAATTCCCTGTCCTTCACTTCCTAAAACTAATGCATAACTGCTTACTTTCATATTATCTAAATCATTACTTCCATGCATATCTGCATAATAAACTTTAATACCACGTGACTTTATTATACTAATAGCTTCCCTTAAGTCCATTCTAACAGTATTCATATTAAAAATAGTGCCTTCACTACTTCTTATCATCTTATCGTTATATAAACTAACACTGTCAGGACTAAAAATAACAGTACTTACATTAAATGCTAATGCACTTCTTATAATTGTTCCAACATTCCCTGGGTCTTGCACATTATCTAAAAGAATAATCTTTTCTCCTTTAATTTCACTACCACTAACTAACTTAACAATACCCATAACTTTAGGAGTACTTTTTAAAGTACTTATACTTTTCATAACAGTTTCACTTACATAATATACTACTTCTTCGCATTCATAATCTTCAAAAGAAGTAATAACACCTAAAAGAAGATTAGCCTTTCTTGCTTCCATAACTAAATGTTCACCTTCAACTATATACTTTCCTTCTTCTAAAATAAACTTCTTTTCTCTTAAACTCTTAAAATACTTTACTTTACTATTACTAACACTACTAATCATCTATTCCTCCCTTAAATGCTTTCTATTTACTTTATAATCTGGTTTATAATATTTAACACTTTCCCAAAATGCTTTACTATGATCAAAATGCAAAAAATGACATAATTCATGAACTACAACATAATCAATATCATCTATATTATACTTAATTAATTCACTATTTAAAGTAACAAGTTTATCTCGTTTATTACAGTATCCCCATTTCCTAACCATCTTCCTTACATTAACTTTAGGATATGGGATACTTTTATTATTCATCTTTTTATAACACTCTTCAACTCTTAAAGGTAAAACTCTTTTAGCCTCACTCTTTAAAAACTTGTCTAAATCTTCCTCTTTTCTTACATAAATAGTACCCTCATCTATATAAGGCTTACTAAACACATTACATAAAATAACCCTATATTCATTACCTAAATAAAAAAACTTACTAGACCTCTCTATCTTTCTTTTTTCTCTATCTATCATTTTTTTTAAAATATTTATATTCTTATCTATTAGTTCTTTAACATAAGAGTCACTAACAAAACTATTAACAGAAACATAAATCTTTAAATCATCTTTAACCCTCATATATATATTCTTAATTCTTTTTCTAACAACTACTACTTCGTAATATTCTCCATCAATTTTTACTTTCATATAACCATTATAACACACAAAAAGAAGTTATTCAGTAACTTCTTCTATACTTTCCTCTTCTTCTTTAACTAAAGGAACAACTCCTAAAGTATAACCAATAGGTTCAAGTAACTTAATTAAAGTATTTATTTGAGGACTATTTAAATTATTTTCAATCTTTGCAACTGTCTCTCTAATGATGCCAGCCTTTTCTCCAACCACTCTTTGACTTAACTTTTGACTTTTTCTTGCTTGCACTACTTGTCTAATAACTTCTCTTTCAAGTTCTCTAAGTTTTTCTTCATGCATTAATTCTTCTTCAGTCTTAACTTTATTCTCTTTTTTTGGTCTTCCCATCCGTCATCACCAACTATATTGTACCAAAAATAAATACAAAGTCAACAATTTTTAACTAAAAAAAGCAGCAAAACCCATATATCTTACTGGATACATAGGTTAAAGAATAGTATTTTTAATCTAATTTTGTTAAAATCATAATTATTTAGTCATTTATTTGTACCATACTTAATACACATATTTTAATAGCTTTCGCTCGCGAATACATTCGCGTTTATATTATTTTC
>CANPXI010000057.1 GCA_947585885.1 uncultured Bacilli bacterium | reverse complement strand
CTTTTCTATATGGAGTCATAATAAACCCATATTCATTTAACTTAGCATATCCAGCTAAACTTGTAATAAGTCCAATATTTTGTCCTTCTGGAGTTTCTACTGGACAAATTCTACCATAATGGCTTGAGTTTACGTCACGAACTTCCATACCAGCCCTGTCACGTGATAAACCGCCAGGTCCTAAAGCACTAAGTTTACGTTTATCATATAACTCAGCAAGTGGGTTAATTTGATCCATAAATTTAGAAAGTTGTGAACTACCAAAGAACTCTTTAAGTGCAGCAGTTACTGGACGAATATTAATTAAACTCTTTGGTGTAACTGTATCTATATCTTGTGTAGTCATCCTCTCACGTATAACTCTTTCCATACGTGTAATACCTACTCTAAATTGATTTTGAATTAACTCTCCACCTTGACGAACACGTCTATTAGCTAAGTGGTCTATTTCATCAAAATTACCAATACCATAATGTAAATTAATATAATATGATACTGATGCATATACGTCACTTATAGTAAGACGTTTAATATCTATACTTTGATCATTTCCTATTACTTTAACTAACTTATCGCTTCCATCATTAGCATACACTAAAACTTCTTGTACTTTATTATAAGAATCTAACTCTTCATTTATCTTAACTTCGTGAACTCCATAACCTGCTTCAAATATAGGTTTTAAAGATTCAAGTATTTCTTTAGTAATAACTGTACCTTTTTTAACTACAACTTTACCATTTTGCTTAATATCTTCACCAATACGTTGATTTAAAAGTCTATCAGTAACATTTAATTTTCTATTAAATTTATAACGACCTACTTTAGCTAAATCATATCTAAATTTATCAAAAAATCTAGTAATTAATTGGTTTTTACTTGAATCAAGTGTAGCAGGTTCTCCTGGTCTTAATTTTTCATAAATTTCAATTAAAGCTTCATCAGTATTTCTAGTAGAATCTTTTTCTATAGTATTAACCATATATTCGTCTTCACCGAATACTTTAAGAATATCTTCGTCACTAGACAAACCTAATGCTCTTAAAAATGTTGTAATAGGTACTTTTCTAGTTCTATCTATTCTTACATAGAAAACACCTCTTGCATCAAGTTCATACTCAAGCCAAGTACCTTTACTAGGAATAACTTCACTAGTAATAATATTACGTCCATTCTTATCTATCTCACGCTTAAAATAGATACTAGGTGAACGAACAAGTTGACAGTTAATAACTCTTTCAACTCCATTGACTATAAAAGAAGCATTCTCTGTCATTAAAGGAATATCTCCTAAAAATACCTCTTGTTCCTTAACTTCACCAGTTTCATTAATAAAAAGTCTTGCTTTAACTTTTAAAGGTGCAGCATAAGTAACTCTTCTTTCCTTAGCCTCATTCACAGTGTATCTTGGTTCTTCAAGTGTATAATCACCAAACTCTAAAGATAAACTTCCACTGAAACTCTCCACTGGAAAAATATCTTCAAATACCTCTTTTATCCCCTCATCTAAAAATTTTTGAAATGAATCTTTTTGAACTTCTAGTAAATTTGATAGTTCAAACTTATTTCTTAACTTTGAGAAATTTCTTCTTTCTCTATGCTCTCCAAACTTTTCAACTTTGTAAGCCAAATTAGTCACCCCAATCCCTTAGATTTAAAAACACATTAATGTAAAAATTTACATGTATCGCAATATATAATGTTATCAAAATATTGTAAATAAGTCAATTAGTTTTTGCTCTAAAAACATAAAAACCTTTACTTCTTTCTATTACTTCTATTTGATAAATACTTTCTAATACTTTATTAATACTCTTTGCTCCTTGATCTTTTCTAATAACATACCATAACTCCCCATTTTTACTCAAATGTTCTTTAGCACCCATAAGTATTTCAAGAACTTTTTCTTTACCTGCTCTTATTGGTGGGTTTGTAATAATAATGTCGTATTTTTCACTAACTTCACTAAAAGCATCACTCATAAAACACTCAGCATTTACTTTATTTTCTAAAATATTTCTTTCTGTTAAATGAAGTGCTCTTTTATTAACATCTATCATACTAACAAAAGAATTAGTAACTTTAGAAATAACTATTCCTATTATTCCGTACCCACACCCTATATCTAAAACTCTTTTAGAACTATTATTATTTTTTAAATAACTTTCTAATAACACTTTAGATCCATAATCAATCTTATCTTTAGAAAAAACTCCTAAATCAGAATAAAACATAAAAGAAGTAGACTCATAACTATAACTTATCTTCCTAATTTCACTCTTTAAATTCTCGTTATTAGTAAAATAATGTTCCATAATTCCTCCACTTCTATTATAAACGCAAAAAAGCCTTATTTAAAAAGGCTTGTATTTTTACTTACTTAAGTTCTACAGTAGCGCCAGCTTCTTCTAATTTAGCTTTAATTTCATTAGCTTCATCAGCACTAACGTTTTCTTTAACATTACCACCATTATCAGCTAAATCTTTAGCTTCTTTAAGTCCAAGTCCAGTGATTTCTCTTAAAACTTTAATAACTTGTAACTTAGCTACACCAGCATCAGTTAAAACTACAGTTTTAGTACTGCTTCCTTCATCACTATCTCCACCTGCTACAGGTGCTGCAGCAACTGCTACTGCGCTTGGATCTACTCCAAACTCTTCTTTCATCATATCAACTAATTCTTTAACTTCAAGAATAGTCTTTTCTTTAATTGCTTCAATAATATCTTTATTTTCTATCTTTGCCATTATTCATTTCCTCCCTTTTCTAAATTTTCGGCATATAGGTTAAGTGCTATACTTAAGTTTCTTACATGTTCTATTAAGCCACCGGCAAACATTGTAAGAAGACCTTCATAGCTAGGTATACTTGCATATTCATTAATAACTTGACTTGATGCAAACTCTCCATCAATATAACCAGCTTTAATCTTTAAGTTCTCATTCTTTTTAGCTACTTCACTTATAGTCTTAATTGGTTCTATAATATCTTTACTAAAAACATAAGCATTTGGACCAGTCATATATTCAGAAAGCTCGATACCCTTTTCTTTAAATGCACGTGATGCTAAAGTATTTTTATAAACCTTTAAGTCACTTCCATTTTGTTTTAAACTATTTCTTAAACTATTTAAATCTGATACTCTCATTCCTTGATAATCTACTAAAAGAAGTGTTTTAGAGTTATCAAGTTTTGAATTTATCTCATTAACAAGTTCAGTCTTTAGTTTTAAACTTTTCTCACTTGCCATCTCTGTCCTCCTTATTATTAATAAAAATTAAGTTTCCCGAAAGAGAGAAACTTAAATAAAAGATTTCCCTCGGCAGGATTTACTTTTTTACCTGCTGTCTTCGGTAACTACATAGTGTATTTTACTACACTTTACTAACTTTGTAAATAGATTAATTAAATCTAGTTAAATCTAACTTAATTCCAGGACCCATTGTACTAGAAATACTTATATTCTTTACAAAAGTTCCTTTTACACCAGTTGGTTTATTTTTAAGTAAATCATTAACAAATGCAATTAAGTTTTCACATAACTTGTTTTCGTCAAAACTTACTTTACCAATAACTGCATGTACATTTCCGTTAGAATCTGCACGGTATTCAATCATACCTTTCTTTATGTTTTCAATAGCTGCAGTAACATTTGTAGTAACAGTACCAGTTTTAGGGTTTGGCATTAAACCTTTAGGTCCTAATATCTTACCAATCTTTCCAAGAGGTACCATCATATCAGGTGTTGCAACTATTACATCGAAGTCAAACCAGTTTTCTTTGCTGATTTTTTCAACCATTTCTTCTCCACCTACAAAGTCTGCTCCTGCTTTTTTAGCTTCTTCAACGCTTCCTTTAGTAACAACTAAAATTCTTTTAGTCTTACCAGTTCCATAAGGAAGAGTAAAACTACTTCTTACTTGTTGATCACTTTTAGTAGTATCAATATTTAAGTTAATTGCTACTTCAACAGTTTCATCAAACTTTCTTTTAGATAGAGACTTAACTAGTTTAACCGCTTCTTCAACTTGATAACTTTTACTCTTATCAACTTTACTTGAAGCTTCCACATAAGCACGTCCATGACGTTTCATATTTTTCCCTCCTTTATGTGGTATTTGGATTATTTATATTCTCGCTTATATTAATTTTCTTCTTTTTGTTCTTCAGTATCGTCTTTTTGTTCAGTTGACTCTACTTCAGGTAAATCAGATTCAGAATATGTCTTAGCCTCAGCTTCCATACTTTCAAGTTCAGCATCAAGTTTAGCCATCTCTGCTTCTGCTTCTTTAGCTTCAGCTGCTTGTTCTGCCATTTCTGCATCATTAAGTCCCTTTACTGCTATACCCATATTTCTTGCAGTACCTGCTACTATCTTCATAGCTTGTTCAATATCTTGAGTATTTAAGTCAGGTAACTTAGTTTCAGCAACTTGTTTAAGTTGATCCTTTGTAATAGTAGCTACTATATCATTAGCTCCTTTTACTCCTCCCTTACTAATACCAGCTGCTTTTAATAATAATGAAGCTGTTGGTGGAGTCTTTAATACAAAGTCAAATGTTCTATCTTCATAAACAGTTACTTCAACTGGGATAATATCTCCCATTTTATCTCTAGTTGCATCATTATATCTAGTACAAAATTCTTGTAAATTAATACCAAGTGGTCCAAACATAGTACCTATTGGTGGAGCTGGTGTAGCTTTTCCAGCAGGTATTTGAACCTTTACTATTTTTGTAACTTGTTTTGCCACGAAAAACACCTCCTATATAAAATATTTTAAGTTTATTTTCGCGAGTGGTTTTAATGATAATCCAATGTCTCCCACTTAATTTAGTTACATAATAAATATATAACTTCAAACAAGATAATATCACAAAATAATACTAAATTCAAGAAAAACATTGCACTAAATTCAAGAAAAACATTGCCTAATACAAAATAACTTTAGTCTTAAACCAAAGTTATCTTCATTAAAATCAATTTAATTAATTCTCTGCTTGTGCACAAGTTTCATCTATACCAGGTATATATGGGTCATCCCAAGCACCCTTACCAGTTAATGTAACACAAGATTTCAGAGAAAGAACTGGACGCACGACGTTGCTCGAATTGCTGACGTAGCTGTTGACCAAGTAGCCTGGGTTACCAGCGCTGCCGCGCACGCTGAACACGTACGCGTAGCCGCTGTAGAAGCGACACGGACTCATTGTCCACCAATAATTCGTTCCCGTAATGCTTTGACCATTACTGTTCAAATAGTAGTAAGCATTTGGTGCATTTGTTCCTGCTTTTCCTCCTGCATATACTATTTCATCTGCTGTTATTAAGGCTACTGGGTATGTTAATTTTTCATTTCCTATATCCTTACTATTACTTGCTGTAAATAAATCTTTCTTCCTTTCTGTTTCATCTTTAGAATCTGTATGCATTTCTCCATCAGATTTTACTCCACATTTAAATGATGGTCTAAAATTAGTGTCACTTGTTACCCCTCCATAACTGCTTGCCCATGTTGATATTCTTTGAGCTGCAGCGTAGTACATTGTACCTGTTGACCAATCATCATTACTTCTATCATTACAATATATTGCTGTTTTACTTACGTAATCGTCATATCTATTACTACTACTATCATTTTTACCATATATATTTGTTTCATACCAACTATCTATTTCTGTCTTTACAGTTGAATCTTGTGAATTTCCTCTAATATTTGTTAAACTTCCACTATCTCCATACATGTATCCTACATATGCTGTATTGTCATATTTATCATTATATTGATATGTTTTATTTGTTCCTCCTATATATCCCTCAGTTGTATTTCCTTTATATGATGCTTCTCCTGCATACAATAGTCTTAAGCCTCCATCTTCATTTGTTCTAATGATTCTCCAGTAGAAACCTGCAAATGACACCCAGTTATCTGGGTTTCCTGTGAAATAATAGACTCTATCTCCTTTCCCATCTTTCTCTAAATCTTCTGTATATGCTCCATCTTCATAATATATTTTTGATTCTGATAACACTGTATTAAATGTTGTTCGCTTTTCTGCGTTAGGATATAATGTTTCTCCAAAATCTTTTACTAGTATTGGACCATGTCCTTCTTCTATCATTAAGTTTCCACTTAATATTTTTCCCATATCTTCACTTTGGTCCGAGTTACTTTCTTCATATTTGAATTCTATTGTGTATGTGTGTTTTTTGTCTTTTTCTATCTTTATTCCTTCTTCAAGTATTTCTTTTCTTGCTTCTTCTGACTTTGGTACTGAAGCATAATTATCCATATTGTATCCTCCATCTTCGGAAGTTATTTTATATTTTAGAAAGTCTAATACAAATGTATTTACTAGGTTTTCTATTCCTATATTATAGTAATATACGTCATCACTTTTATTTTCTACTGTAAATGTTTTATTTGTCTCCCAACCAGGTTTTACTTCTGTTTCTGATATCGCTGTTGTATCTGTAAATATTATTTTAAGCTCATCTGTTTCTACTACAATATCTTTTCCTTCTCCTACTATCTGAGCACTCCAATATGCTGCACTAAAACCTATTGTT
>CANPXI010000056.1 GCA_947585885.1 uncultured Bacilli bacterium | reverse complement strand
CATTTGAAAAAGGAAGAATAAAGGAACTTGCTAACATTTTTCCTGAATACAAAAAAGAATTACTTGCAATAAGAGAAAAAGGGAGAGACTTACTAGAGATAATAGATAATAACAAAGAACTTTATAAAAGCCTTGGCTTTAATGAATATGACTGTAACACAATGAACTACTACAACAATGCTCAAAGTGGATCATTCTCAATAAAAAAAACACTACCACTTTTTACTAACCTAAGTTATAAAGACCTAGAAGTTCAAAACGGAGTACAAGCTTTAGTAGAATATGCTAACTATAAAAATATGACAGATTTAGAAAAAGAAAGAAAACAAGCAGCACTTGTCGAATATTGTAAACAAGACACCTGGGCAATGGTCGAAATATTAAGGGGTCTAAGAAGAGTAATAAAATAACTAATGTAAAATTTTTGTCAAAAAAAGTAAAATCACTTGTATAAAAAAACTATGAATAGTAATATTAAATTAGAGGAGAGTGAAAATAATGATATACCCATCTATAGATAAATTACTAACAATAGTAGACTCAAAATATAAATTAGTCCATGTTGCTTCAGAAAGAAGTAAACAAATGATAGAAAACAAACACTTTCAAATGAAAGAAGATAGTTATACATCAAAAAAAGAAATAGGAAGAAGTTTAGAGGAATTAGAAAAGGGATTAATCAAAATAAAAGAATAATCTTTTTTTTCTTATAAATTATGAAAATATTAAAATATAAAAAACTTAGTAGAGGTAGATACAAAGTAACATTTGATACTCAAGAACTAATACTCTATGAAGACGTAATAATAAAAAATAATCTCCTATTAGAAAAAAATATAACTATTTCTCTTTTAGAAAAAATAATGAATGAGAACATATATTATGAAGCATATGATAATGCACTAACTTACATAGAATACAAAATGAGAACAGAAAAAGAAATAAAAGAAAATCTAGAAAAAAAGAACTATAGCACTGAAGTAATAAATGAAACTATAGATAGACTAAAAAAAGAAAATTACTTAAATGAAGACAAATATATAGAAGCATTTGTAAATGATAAAATAAATTTATCAAAAGATGGACCATATAAAATAAAAAGAAGTCTATATGATTTAGACTTAAATATAGATAAAATAAATAATTATATAGATAATATAGATGAAAATATCTGGGACCAAAAACTAGAAAAAATAATAGAAAAAAGAATTAACTTAATGAAAAACAAACCTCTTAGTACTATAAAATCTAAATTAAAAATAGATTTATTTAATCTAGGATATGATAACTCTAAAATTGATTACTACTTAAATAAAATAGAAAAAGATGACTCAAGTATTATAGAAAAAGAATATGATAAAATCTATAACAAATATAGTAAAAAATATAGTGGAGTACCTCTTAAACTTAAAATACATAACTACTTATATCAAAAAGGATATAATACAGAAGAAATAAATAGAATAATAGATAAAAATGAATACTAAAACCAAGTTATTTGCTAACTTGGTTTTAATAATTATAATCCATATGTTTCATTATATTGACTCTTTAATTCATCATCAGTAATCTTAATACCATATTTATCTCTTAAAGCAAGAATAGCTTTAGTAGTAAAACTACTATCATTACTAATAAGAGTAGGTGCTATTTTTTCAATAATTTCATCTTTAATATCATCTAACTTAGGTTTATCTCCTTGACTAGTCTTATAAATAATATGGTATCCATATTGGCTCTTAACTGGAGTTGTAGTATATTTATTAACTTCTAGTTTAATAGCTGCATCTAGGAAGTTCTCATCATAATTACTTCTATCATTAAACTTACTTAAAGCCCCGCCATCATTCTTATTAGATTCATCACTGCTATATTCTTTAGCTAAATCTTCAAACTTTTCACCCTTATTAAGTTTAGCAATAACTTCTTTAGCAGTAGCTAAAGCCTTATCTTCAGCTTCTTTCTTTTCTTCATCAGTTGCATCGCTCTTAACATCTACAGAAATAAGTATATGACTTGCTTCAATATCTCCAACTACTTCTTTCTCATAATACTCATTAATTTGAGTATCATTTACTTGAGTTTTAGCATAATCATTAACCCACTTATCTCTTCTATAAAGTAGTCTAACATATTCCTTAAACTCTTTTTCAGTAGTTGCTCCATAACTTAGAATATTAGTATCAAAGTTTTCTCCCCATCGATCCTTTAAAGAATCAATATTTTGCTTAATATAAGCTTCTTCAGTACTATCACTCTTATACTCTCTACTAAGTAGTTCAGTATCTATTAAATCAATAATAGCATTACCACCATAAACTTTCTTTAATTTTTCATACAATTCTTCTGCACTAATTCCCCCATCTTCAAATTTAACAACGCTTTCCTTACCATCTTCTAAATGAGAAGTCGCGCATCCTGTTAAAAGGACTAAGCAAAGAAGAACTCCAAATACTTTTTTCATATCTTTCTCCTTCCACATAGAATATGATAGCAAAAAAAAGAAAAAAACACAATAATTAGCACTCACATATTTTTAATATTTGCTTATAATAAAAGTGTAAAGATAAAAAAGGAGGAATGACTAATGAATTGTGGTTGTGGAAACAATAATGGTATCTCTGGTGCAGCATTCGCTTTAGTATTATTTATTTTATTAGTAATCATACTAGGTGCATTTATCTAATTTAAGGGGGTGTTATAATGAATAACTGTGGTTGCCAAACTAACACTTGTGGTTGTGGAGGAAATGGAAACTATGGAAATAGCTTCTTTATCATACTAATATTATTCATCTTACTTGCAATCATATTTGGAGCTTTCATTGGTTGGTAATAAGTTTTTCGTGATAAAAAAAAGTAATCGTTATTGATTACTTTTTTTATATTCGCTAGTTATTTTTCTTAAATATTTAACATCAATATTCTTAAGTGCTTGAACACCACTATATAGAAAAGGCCTAATAGAATTTAAATCAATAGATAGACCTTTAGAATTTTGAGTTTCTGTAATAAAAATATCTGCAATCTTATTTTTATCTAAAAAGCGAATCTCACTATCATCTTTAATAATATCAAAATTAACATAACCCTTATTCTTAAAATAAACTAAAATAGCATTATGTTTAATACAGACATCATAAAGATAAATATCACCAACAAATAACCTATCTGTTTGCATAAATCCTCCTAAATTGCTTGATATTATAGCACATAACTAAATAAAATGCAAATTATTTAACGCTTTTAATATTCTCTAGTTGAAATCTATATTTTTGTTTAATATCAGGGTATTTTTCGTGATCTACTTCACTTAAAAACATATCTTTAGGTCTAATATATAACTTATTATCTTCATAAAGTGCTCTATAAATAACACACTCTTCTAAAGTTTCACTATCATATCCAATATCTTCTACAATATAATAGTTCCCCTTAAAATGCTTATAAATTCCATTAATAACTAACTTATTCATTTAAAATTCATCCTTAAGTAAATCATATACTTCATTTAAACTTAATTTTTTACTTTCATCATACTTAGGAATTAAATGTAAATGAAAATGCTTTATCTTTTGAGCATCCCCTGTATTATTAATAAGAATAATACTGCTTGGATTTAACACTTTCTCTAACACTTTCTTTACAACTTTAGCTTCTTCCATAATATGCTTTAACACTTCTATATCAATATCATCCAAATCTTTATAATGCTTTTTAGGAATAATAAGAGTGTGTCCAGTATCATTAGGAAAAGCATCCATTATAACTTTAATAGTCTCATCTTCAAACAAAGTATAAGAACTCACTTTACCACTCACAATATCGCAAAATAAACAGTCTTTCATAAATCTACCTCCACATAAATTATAAAAAAAAATTAAAAACTAGTCAACAAAAGCATATACCGTAAATTTAAAAGCTCATAAATTATAATGTAAGGTGATAAATAATGAACATAGAAAAAGATTTTTTAATGAAAAACAATAATATAATATATTTTGATAATGCAGCAACTACATTTAAACCAATAAATGTAATAAATAAAGAAATGGAATACTTAACTAGTTACACAGCAAACTCTCACCGAGGTGACTATAACATCAGTTTTAAAGTTGATGATGAAATAGATAACACAAGATACTTAGTAAGTAAATTTATAAATGCAACAGACAAAAATGACATAATATTTACTCAAAATGCAACAGATAGCCTAAACATAATAGTATTTGGATATTTCCTTAATTACTTAAAAGAAAATGATGAAGTAATACTATCAAAAAGTGAACACGCAAGTAACATAATACCTTGGTTAATACTAAAAAAGAAAAAAGGAATAGTAATAAAATATGCTAGTTTAGATGAAGATAACAAACTTACTTTAGAAAGTGTAAAAAAAGAAATAACTCCTAGAACAAAAGTAATATCACTAGCAGAAATAACAAATGTAGTAGGTGACTTAAGAGATATAAAAGGAATAACAAAGTTAGCCCATGAAAATAATGCACTTATGGTAGTGGATGCTAGTCAAAGTGCTCCACATAAAAAAATAGATGTAACTGATACAGATGTAGACTTTTTAGTATTTTCTGCTCATAAAATGTGTGGACCAACTGGAGTAGGAGTACTTTATGGTAAAAAAGAACTACTTATGAAAATAATACCTACTAAATTTGGTGGAGGAATGAACTTATCTTATAATGATAACGAAATTAAACTATTAGATTTACCACTAAGACTAGAAGCAGGAACACCAAATATAAGTGGAATAATATCTTTTAGTGAATCAATAAAATACCTAAGTGAAATAGGTATCGGTTACATAGAAAACAAAGAAAAACACTTAAGAAAATACTTAATAACTGAACTAGAAAAAATACCATACGTAAAAATATATAACAAAAATAGTGAAGGATCTATCGTACTAATAAACATAGATGGAATAACTTCAGGAGACTTAGGACTATATTTAAACACTAAAAAAATATGTGTAAGAAGTGGAAAACACTGTGTAAAAATGTTAAGTGAAGAAACAGATATAACTGACACAGTAAGAATAAGTTTATACTTCTATAACTCATATGAAGAAATAGACATTCTTATAGATGCATTAAAACAATATGACGAAATAAAAAATTTTGCAAAAAATTAAAAACTTACCAAAATTAAATTTTATATAGGAAATTGACCCTCAAAATTCAATTTCCTTATTTTTACATATTATATAGAAAGAAACGATAAAAATAAAATTCAAAATTGACGATTTGACAATAAAAAAACTTTTGTGTTAAAGTGTTAAACGAAAGGAGGAAAAATGCTTAATAATGTAGTACTGGTAGGAAGACTTGTAAAAGATCCAGTAGTTACAGTTACTGAAAATGATAAAAAAAGATGTTACATAACACTTGCAGTACAAAGAAGCTTTAAGAATATAGATGGAGAATATGATACTGACTTTATAAGTTGTATACTCTGGAATGGCATAGCTGAACATACTTGTGAATATTGTAAAAAAGGTGATGTTTTAGGAATTAAAGGAAGAGTACAATCAAGTAGTTATGAAAAAGACGGAACCACAAACTATATAATGGAAATAGTCGCAGAAAAAGTTACTTTTTTATCAAGCAGTAACAAAAAAGAAGAAGTAGAAGAATAATTTTCTACTTTCATACTTCCACCTTAATTATAAAATATAGTATAATAAAAATAGGTGGTTAATATGCTTATAAAAGAAAGATTAAAAACCCTACGTCTACAACGTGGGATAACTCAAGAAGAACTAGCCAAAATAATAAACGTAACAAAAACAACAATAAGCTATTATGAAAATGGTAAAAGAATTCCTACACTTCAAAATTTAATCGACTTGTCTAATTATTTTGAAGTAACCACCGATTACCTTATAGGTAGAACAGAAACTCTGTATAATAAATAATTATGAAAATATTGTTTAGATCCTGGAAATAAATATTCACAAATGTGTTCAACGCGCAAAAAAATGTACATTTAGAAGGTGGAAGTATGAAAGTAGAGAATATAATAGAAAAACTAAAACAAAAAGAAAAACTAACAAAAGAAGAAATAACTTATGTAGTAGATAACTACACAAATAAAACACTAGACGATAAACCTATGAGTGAAATTTTACTTCTTATAAAAGAAAATGGCTTATCTTATGAAGAAACATTTTATTTAACAGATGCGATGGTTCATACTGGAGACATACTAGACTTAAGTAAAATAAATAAAATAGTAGTAGATAAACATTCAACTGGTGGAGTAGGAGATAAAGTATCGTTTATAGTTTCTCCAATAGTCGCATGTGCTAACCTTGGAGTAGCTAAAATGAGTGGAAGAAGCTTAGGTTTTACTGGTGGAACTATAGATAAACTAGAAAGTATACCAGGCTACAAAGTAAGTATTACAAATGAAGAATTTATAAACAATGTAAATAATATTGGTATAAGTATAATAAGTCAAACAGGTTCACTTGCCCCAGCAGATAAAAGAATATATGCCCTAAGAGATGAAATAGGTGCAGTAGAATCAATTCCATTAATCGCAAGCAGTATAATGAGTAAAAAAATAGCAAGTGGTGCAAATAAAATAGTAATAGACGTTACCATAGGTTCAGGAGCGTTTATGCCAAATTTAGAAGAAGGAAGAAAACTAGCAAACCAAATGATAGACATAGGAAAATTAGCTAGTAGAGAA
>CANPXI010000055.1 GCA_947585885.1 uncultured Bacilli bacterium | reverse complement strand
CTTCTATATAAGTGTTACTAATAAGCGCTTGTCCACCATGACCTGGTCCACTTATGTAAATCATGTTTAAGTCATATTTTTTTATTATTCTATTTAAGTGGGTATAGATAAAGTTTTGACCTGGTACAGTTCCCCAGTGACCTACTACATTAGGTTTTACATCTTTTATTTCTAGTTTTCTTTTAAGAAGTGGGTTATCCATAAGATAAAGTTGTCCTACTGAAAGATAGTTTGCAAGTCTAAAGTATTTATCTAAATTATTTATTTCTTCTTTTGTTATTTTATTCATTTTCCACCTCTATATCATCTAAATAGTTGTTATATTGTTCTATGTTAAATCCTTTTATATCTAGTTCTATTAATTTACTTATTTTTTTATTTTCTATTTTTAATATTAGAGGGTTTTCTTTATTTAGCATTTCATCTGTAATAGGGCTTGATGCATATTCATTTAATTCATCTATTAATGTTTGACTATATTCAAAAGCAAAAATACTATTATTTGTTGTTAATAAGTCTAAGTTATTATTTAGTAATATACATTTTTTTGTGCAGTTAGGTGTTATTAAATATAGATAGAATGTATTAGTAGTGTTAGTTAGTTCTTCTAGTTTTTCTAAGTTTACCATTTTTTCATTTATTTTGTTTTTTCCTTCTGTTATGTAATCTATTTCACTTACTTTAAAGTAATCTAAGAATTCTTTATTGTAACTATCTTCTTCTGTTTTATAGTAAGAGTAATCTTCATTATTTATATTTAGTGTGATACTTTCATCATCAGTACTTACTAATTTTATAGCTTTTCCACAGTTTAATTTTAATATGTTTGTTTTTTTATTATAAGTATAGTTATTACATTTATCTAAATCTAATAGGTTTCCATTATAAGTTATTTCTTTTTCATTTAATCTTATACTTTCATATTCACCTGTTATAGTATTATATTTATAATAAGTAGTATTAAGTATTTTATCAGGGGTATCAGATGGTTTATTTAATAGTCCTATTACACCAAGTATAGTAAATACTATTATTAAAGATATATAAGAAATTATTCTTTTCATTTTATCCCTCTTTTCTATTCTTTTTTAATTATACTAAATTTATGATAAAAAGTCTTGTTTTTAAATAAAAAATTAGAAAGATTTTTGGTCTTTCTAATTATTACTTATTAATAAGGTTTCTCCGTCATAAAGTTCTATTTCATAAAGTGAAGTTTTTTTGACATCATAAGTAAATACTATATTATCTTTTTGTTTTAGTTCTTCTTGTAACATTTCTATTTCTTTTTTTTGTAAGTTTATTTTGTCTTCTAGTTCTGTTATTTGTTTTTTAAGTTCTTCTATAGTTTTGTCTTCACTTGGAGGAGTTGGTTCTTTGTAATATAATAATCCAATGGTTGCATCTTTATCACTTGATACTATTTGTCCAGGAAATACGTATGTATATTTTTCGGGGTTTACTTTTACATTATTTAAAAATACTTCGTAGTGAAGGTGATTACCGAATGCATAACCTGTGTTACCCATTAGGCCTATTTTTTGTCCTTGTTTAACTTTGTCTCCAACATTAACTGTTACTGAGCCATATTTTAAGTGAGCATATAGTGTATCGATATTATTTATATGTCTTATTTTTACATAGTTACCATATGATCCACCTGACGTATCTGTTTGGTTATAGTTTTTTACTACAGCGATTACTTCTCCGTCATAGGCAGCATATACTGGTTGATTGGGTCCACCATGAGCACTGTTCCATCCTAAGTCTATTCCATTATGGACTCCAGTTTTAAAATATTGTGTTATCGCTATGTAATTAACTGGGTACTTTAATATCATTTATTTTTTCCCCTTTCTATATATATAACATCTTCTAAGTTACTAAACGAATCGAATATTTTGTCTTCAAACATTTTGTATATTGCATCTGCTCCTATAAAGCTTATAAGTCCTACCCAAAGTGAATATTCCCAAGTTATGTTTGAAAATGATAGACTAAATGTTACTCCTATTATCATGGATATTATAAAACTTTTTAAGAGCATATATTTTTTGCTTTTGGTGCCTTCTTTTATTCTTTGTATTAAAGAGGTTGAAATAATGCTACTTGCCATTGCAATTATTAAGATATTTCTTATTAATGTAAATTCTAGCATTTTCTTTCGCCTCCTAGTATATAGTATTCTTTTTATTATTTTTTGAATGGGCTAAAAGAAAAAAAGTTCTAATTATTTTAAAACTTTTTTAATTATTTAATTTTTCTAATGCTTTTATTAGTCCTAGTTTACCATAGTTATATGTAAGAGACCCTTGAAGATAAGCAATGTATGGTTTTCTTAGTGGGCCATCACAAGATAGTTCTATAGATGAGCCTTGAGTGAATGAACCAGAAGCCATTATTATTTTATCAGTGTATCCTGGCATAGGAGAAGGTATTGGAGTAATGTGTGCATCTACTGCAGAACCAGCTTGAATTCCTTCTACAAATTTTATTAGTTTTGTTTCGTCATTAAATTTTATTGTGAGTACTATGTCAGCGTGTTTATCATTATATTTTGGTTCTACTACGTAACCTAAGTTTTCTAGAGTAATACTTGCAAGCAAATTTAGTTTTAATGCTTCTTTTACTACGTTAGGTGCAAGATATAAGCCTTCTAGAATTAGTTTGTTTATTCCAAGAGTAGGACCTACATCTTTTCCTTCTCCTGGGAG
Source organism: uncultured Bacilli bacterium (assembly GCA_947585885.1). Lineage (GTDB taxonomy): Bacteria > Bacillota_I > Bacilli_A > RF39 > UBA660 > MGBC139354. The sequence continues at coordinate 4,203 of CANPXI010000055.1, read as the reverse complement.
TGTTAGTCTTTCAGCACATAGTTTTATTAAATCTTTTTTCCCCACTATGTATGCTCCGTTAGGGGTTAGGCCTGCACCTAGGTTTTTTATTAAGGAACCCACACATATGTCAGCACCTAGTTCAATAGGTTCTTTTGTTGTTACAAATTCACAGTAGCAGTTATCTACCATTATTATTACTTCTTTATCTATTTCTTTTATAAATTTTATTACTTTTTCTAGTTTTTCTATAGTTATAGATTTTCTTTCACTATAACCTTTACTTCTTTGTATTTCTATTAGTTTTATTTTTTTTGTTTGTAGCACTTCTTTTATTTTGTTATAGTCAAAATCATCATTTATTAAGTCTATTTGTTCATAGTTTATGTTATAACTTTTTAAGCTACTTTGGTTTTCTTCTATTCCTATTACTTCATGAAGTGTATCATAAGGTAGTCCTGTTATTGAAAGAAGTGTATCGTTAGGGCGAAGGAGAGCGAATAAAGCAACAGTAAGAGCATGAGACCCTGATATAAATTGAGTTCTAACAAGTGCGTCTTCACTTTTAAATATATATGAATATATTTTTTCTATTACTTCTCTACCAATATCCCCATAACCATAACCTGTTGTTTCATTAAAGTGTGATTCACTTAGGTTATATTCGTGAAATGCATCTAATACTTTTTTACTATTTATTAGTGAAATTTCTTCTAATTCTTTAAAATTATTTTCTAGTTTTTCTTCCATTTTATTAATTAACTTTTCTATATTCATTGTTACCATCCATTCTAAATATACTTCCACTTTTTTCTTTACCTTTTAAAAGTTCTTTTATTTTTAATGATACGTTATGCGGGTCTATTAATTCTTTTTGTTTAATTCTTTTTAGTTCACTTTCTAAAAATATTGGGTTCATATTTTGTACTATACTAGTGTTTATAAAGTTAGGACATAATGCATAGATTTTTGTTTCTTTTAAATATTTACTTAGTATTTCTGTTAATTTTATTAGTGAAGACTTAGTAAGTGAATAAATTATATTATATTCGTTATATGTGTCTATTCCATCAGTAGAAGAAATATTTACTGCTATTTCTGGTTTTAGTTCTGTTATTAGTTTTAAAGGAGCATATGTGTTTACTTTGTATGAAGAAGTAAAATTATTCATATTTATTTCTTCTATAGGAGAGTCTAAAGTTATAGCACTCATGTTAATAAGTGCATAGATATTAACATTTTTTTTATTTATTTCATTTATTAGATTGTTTATATCTTTTTCTTTAGTAAAATCTGAGTGAATAAGTATAGAGTTATCAACATATTTTTTTATTTTTTCTTTATGTTTATTATATATTAAGATAAGATTATATTCACTTTTTAATGTTTCTATTAAATCTATTCCTAAATCACTTGAGGCACCTGTTAATAAAATATTTTTTTTCATTTTATACTCCTTTATTTTAGTGTTAATGTTTTTGATTTTTCTTCTTCGTTTTCTGGCTTTTTAAATAATTTTGGTTTTTCTTCACTTAAGTCTAAAGTTATCTCATTTATTTTTATCATTTCTTCACCTATTATGTGTTGTTCAATAATTGCTTCTAGAATGTAACCATATTTAGAAAACTTTAATGTTATTTTTAATATACTAGGTAAACATATTCCTACATAGTTATGTACCATGTTAGATATTGTTGGGACACTTATAACAACTGAACTTTCTTTTTCTCTTATACTATAGAAGTGATGATGTCCGTCTAGTTTTAATCTTTTCCCTACTGTTTCTATACTTTCTATGTTTAGTTTTTCATATGAGTCTTGAAGTAAATAATGTTTTAGCATTATTTTGTCATTTTTTATTTTTACTGCACCTTCTCCATAACCTGTTACTGCAAAGTCATGTCTATATGAATTTAGTACATCCATAAAATTAATACTTGCTTTTGTAAGTGAATCAATATCATGATTTCCTAGTACGCAGAAGTTTATTATGTTTTTATCGTATGGATAATTTTTTAAAAAATAATCTATTTGGTCTATATATTTTTTATGTATTTTTTCTCCTCCAAAAGATAGACCATCGATTATGTCTCCACAATGTATTATTACTTTTATTCCTTTTTTTGCTGCATATTCATATGTTCTTTTTAATGCTGTTAGGTTTTCGTCTACTGAACCAATATGTGAGTCAGATATTGCTAGAAATGTTAGTGTATCTTCTTTAGGGGTAGTTATTAAATTTATTTCGTTTGTTTTTTCTTTTTTTTCAAGTATGCTTGTTTTCGTGTATACAATATCGCCACTATAGTAATATTTTCTATTATAATTTATTCCTTTGTTTTTAAGTATTGTTAGTATGTTATATATTTGTTTATTTGTAAGATTTGTTTCTAATGATATTTCGTTTATTGATTTATTTTTTTTAATTAATTCTATTATTTTATTTGTAAGTTCAGTCATTACTAGGACGCCCCCTTATATTGATTATATCAAAGTTTATATAAAAAAAATACTTAAAAATTTTAAGTATTCCATAGTTTTGATGATCTATAATTATTTTTATTTTTTAGTGTTATTTCTTTTGGTTTTATTTTATATAAATTACTCCATGAGATTGGAAAAGATATAGGTGCTTTACTTCTTAGTCTTATTGAATAAGGGGCGACTGTGGTTCCGCCTTTTGTGTTTCTTACCCAATCTATAAATATTTTATTTTTTCTTTCATTTTTTCTCATGTTACTTGTGTATTTGTTATTATATTTTGTTTCCATTAATAAGGCTATGCTTTTTGATATTTTTTTTAGTTCTTTCCATGTTACAGTTTTATCTAGTTTTACTATTATATGATACCCTTTACCACCACTTGTTTTTATGTATGATTTTAAGTTTAATTCGTCTAGTATTTTTTTTAAGTCTTCTACTCCTTCTCTTATTTTTCTTATATTTAATTCTTTATCAGGATCTAAATCAAATATCATTATATCAGGATGATTTATGTCTGTTACTTTACTATTACCTACATGAAACTCGTAACTATTATTTTGTACTTCATATATAAGACCTTTTTCATCTTTTATATAGTAAAATGTTTCTTTTTTTCCATCTTTATTTGTTATTGTTTTTTTACCTAGATAAGGATTGGTTTCAAAATGTTTTTTAAAAAATAATTCTTTATCTATTCCTTCTGGACTTCTTATTGTTGTTAAGAGTCTATCTTTTATAAATGGTAGTATTATTGATGCATTTTTGTGATAGTATAGTGCTAGATCAAGTTTTGTTATTTTAGGACTATTAAATATTATTTTATCTGGATTAGTTATTTCTATTCCACATATTATATTATCTTTTATGCTTGTTTTTTCTTTTTTTATATTGTTTTCTATTTCTTTCATTGTTCTGTTAGTTTTAATGCTTCTTGTGTAGTTTTTATTTTTTCTACTTACATATTTATCTTTTTCTTTTATTAGAAGCCAGTTATTTTCTTTAAATTTTATTAGTGACCAAGTTCCTTTTAGTCTTTTACCTTTTAATGTGAATTTTATACTTCCTTTTTTATAGTCATTTTTGAAGTCACCTAGTGGTTCATAGTATCCTTCGTCATAAAGCATTACTACTCCTGCACCATATTCTCCTTTTGGGATTGTTCCTTCAAATGTTCTATATGATAAAGGATGGTCTTCTACGTGGACTGCTAGGCGTTTATCTTTTCTATTATAAGATACTCCTTTTGGAACTGCCCAGCTTAAGAGTACTCCATTTAGTTCAAGTCTTAAGTCAAAGTGATCTTTTCTTGCTAGATGATGTTGTACACAGAAATGATATTTATTTTTATTTTTTGATATTTTTCCTTTAGGTTCTTTTGTTTTGTTAAAGTTTCTTTTTTCATTGTACTTTTTTAGTTTATTCATATTTTTACCTCATTATTAATATGAATTTTATTTGTTTTTTGATTAAGGTAATTAATGGTATTCTTTAAACCAATATCTTTTTTATCATATGAATTTATTTGTATTTATAGTATAATTATATCAATAAAAATGTGTGAAGGAGGTCATTATGTTAGATAGTAACGATAAATATTTTGAAGTACTAAATGATATTAAAAGGACTTTAATAACAACTAGGAATAAAATAGTTGAAAATGCTAATAAAGACCTAATTTTAATGTATTATAATATCGGTTTAAAATTAATTGAAAATAATAAATGGGGATCATCTTTTATT
>CANPXI010000054.1 GCA_947585885.1 uncultured Bacilli bacterium | reverse complement strand
GGTGGATCCATAATAATAGCATCATATTTATTTCCGCGTCTTACTTCACGTTTTACAAACTTAATCGCGTCTTCCACAATATATCTAACATTACTTTGATCTAAATTAGAACTCTTAACATTTTCCTTACACCAATCAACCATTCCGCGAGAAGAATCAACATGTGTCACATGTGCTCCTGCACTCATACACATAATAGTCGCTCCTCCAGTATAGCCAAACAAATTAAGAACTTTTATCTTTCTATTACTATTTTTAATTTTTTCATACATATAATCCCAATTAACTGCTTGCTCAGGAAAAACACCAGTATGCTTAAATCCCATCTCTTTAACATTAAAATTAAGATTTTTGTACTTTATACACCAACTACTAGGAACGCTTTTTAAATTTTCCCAGTAACCTCCACCAGTCTTGCTTCTATGATATACTGCATCAATTTTATTCTTATATTTACTAAATAAGTCTCCATTATCCCATATAACTTGAGGGTCAGGTCTAAGTAAAACAAAACTTCCCCATCTTTCTAACTTTTCACCACGAGATGCATCTATTAATTCATAATCTTTCCAATCTTTAGATAAATTCATTTTCATTCACCTAAATAAATTCTACCATTTTTAATAATAAATTAAAAGAGAGTACCTCTTATTTAGATATTGTAATCTTTAACATAAAATAATATAATAATCTAAAAGTATTAAAAGGAGTGAGTTAACTATGAAAGAAAAAAAGAATAATATTTCTAAATTTCCAAAAGGTTTTTTTACAAATATCAAAACTTCAAAAGTCGTTCATAGTAAAGATCCCGAAGAATATGACAAACCATTTGAATGGAGTAAAAATGTCCTAAATGGAAAAAGTAAAGTACAAATAATATCAGGAACTAAATAAATTTACAAGAAAGAGCAAAAGGCTCTTTTATTTTTTTTGATAAAAAAATAAAAGAGATATTCAACGGGTCTAATTCCCGCCAAACATCTCAATCTAATAACAATATACCACAATCTAATGAATATGTCAAAACGGATATATCTAATAAATATATTATGCAAGATACTAAAGATAATGCACAAAACTGCTGGTCAAGAATTAACCAAAATGATATAAAAATTCATACATAATTAAAACAAAAATAAACTATAAAAATTTGACTATACCAAATAAATATAATATAATCAAAATTACGTTGAGCATGTGGTGGATATTATCCCAAGAAGGAGCTTTTTGTATGGTAACAAAAAATATAATAAAAAATAAATGTGAAACAACTTATAGAACTAATACCTATAAGCAAACGATTAAAAATGCGAAAACCGAAAAATATTTGTTAAGTAAAAATGTTTTACAAGAAGTGTCTAAAGTTATAATGCAAACTCAAAAAGAAGCAGAAAAAGATAACACTCAATTTGTTAAATTAAAAGATAATACTATTAAAAAATTAGTAGATTATGGAGTGAAAGATCTACCTATGCTTGAGCGAGTGGGACATATAAGAGAAAATATACTATCAGAAGAATTAGCTAAAAAATTAGGATTTAGTACTAAAAATAAACATTTTCACAATCTTGGTGTTAAAACTTATTTAGAAATTATTAATGCTATGGATAATGCAACATCAATATATCAATATACAGACGATAGTAAACATTTTATTATTGAAACACCTTTAGAAATAGATGGAGTCAAAACAATAGTCCCTGTATATATTGAACAAATAGGAATATACAATAATATAAGCATTAATTTTAATAAAATAAAAACTACATTTATACCAGATATTGATTATATAAATAAGTTATTAAAATATAAAAAAATAAAAGAGATATTCATTGGTGACAATTACCAACAAAAATCTCTTACTAATGACAATATACCACAATCTAACAAAGATGTCAAATCGGATATATCTACTAAATATACTATGCAAGATACTAAAAATAATACACAAAACTGCAAGTCAAGAACTAATCAAAATAAAAAAAGTTGACGACGCTAACGTGTCCTCATTTAAGGGACTTAGCCGAACATCAACTTTTATAACAAAAATATATCACAATCTAATAAAAATATCAAATTATATATATTTTAACAAATTAAAAACCCGTAATAAATATACGGGTAATAATCAAATTGGTGACCGGTACGGGATTTGAACCCGTGAATGCACGCGTGAAAGGCGTGTGTGTTAACCATTTCACCAACCGGCCAATCTATGGTGGGCCTGAATGGACTTGAACCATCGACCTTGCGCTTATCAGACGCACGCTCTAACCAGCTGAGCTACAAGCCCCTCTCATCAAATAAGTCTATTCCATTTTATAATACTTTAGTAATAATTTCAAGCAAAATTTCATAAATTAAACACAAAAAGTTAATAATTGTAAAAAAATGGTATATATATTATAATTATATTAGTGATTAGTATGAGAAGTATATATATACATATTCCTTTTTGTAATAGTATATGCAGTTATTGTGATTTCTGCAAATTTTTGCATGACGAAGTCTGGGCAGCTGATTATTTACTTCACTTAAAAAATGAAATAGAAGCATACTACGAAAAAGAAGAAGTAAGTTCTATATATATAGGTGGAGGTACCCCAAGTGTACTTAGTATAGAAAACCTAAAAGCTTTAATGAATATAATAAAAATGATAAACAAAAAAGAATTTTGTGAATTTACTTTTGAATTTAATATAAATGATATAACAAAAGAAAAACTAGAACTTCTAAAAGAAAATGGAGTAAATAGAATAAGTATAGGTGTAGAAAGCTTTAACCCATACATTCTAAAATACCTAAATAGAAAACACACTAAAAAAGATATAATAAATAACATAAACTTAGCAAAATCATACTTTGATAACATAAGTGTAGACTTAATATATGCAGTTCCAATAGAAACAATAAACATACTAAAAAGTGATATAAAAGAACTACTAAAATTAAAAGTTCCACACATAAGTACATACAGTTTAATAATAGAAGAAAACACAGTCTTAGGAATAAATAAAATAAAACCTATAGATGAAGAAAAAGACTATAAAATGTATAAATATATATGCAAAACTTTAAAAAACCATGGATATAACCACTATGAAGTATCAAACTTTTCTCTTCCAGGTTACGAAAGCATTCACAACCTAAACTACTGGAATAATAATGAATACTATGGTTTTGGCTTAGGTGCCCATGGTTTTATAAATGAACTAAGATACGAAAACACAAGAAGCTTTAACACATACTTAAAAGACAAATATAGATTTAACGAACTAGTAGTATCAAAAAAAGAAGACATGGAAAACTTTATAATATTAGGACTAAGAAAACTAAAAGGAATAGATGTAGAAGAATTTTTTAATAAATATAAAGTAAATATCCAAGACGAATTTAACATAACCCCTCTTTTAAAAGAAGGACTACTAGTCATGAATGATAAATACCTAAGTATAAAAGAAGATAAAATATACATAATGAATGAAATACTAAATAAAATACTATTATGAAGTCAATATTGTTATTGACTTTTCTTTAACTAAAAAGTATATTTTATATGTAAAAGAAAGGATAGAAAATGAAAGAAATATTAAAAACTTTATTTAAATATAAATTCCAAATATTATTTGTAATAATTCTCTTAGTAGTACAAGCTTACTGTGACTTAGCACTTCCAAGCTATACTAGTAACATAATAGATATTGGTATAAAAGGTTATGGAATAGAGAGTTATACTCCAGAAGTAATAAGAGAAAGTGAGTACCTTAAACTTAAAAGTGCCATTGCGTCTACTCAAGAATTAAGAATTTTAGACAGTAGTTACACCTTTATAGAAAAAGGTAATAATAAATATATAAATGACTACCCAATTTTAGAAAAAGAAAATTTATATGTACTAACAAAAGAAGATGATAGTTTAGAAGAAATACTAATGTATCCACTTCTTTCAATAAGTGAAAACAAAAGCTTATCTGAAGTAAAAAAAGAATACAAAACAAATAACTCAGTTATAAATGGAAAAATCGTAAACTATTTAAAAAAAGAATACGAAACAGTTGGTATAAACATAAAAAATAAAGAAAAGTCCTACATATATAAAACAGGCGGAAAAATGCTACTAATTGCTTTTGTAGGAGTTGCTATAACTTTCCTAAGTGTATATATAAGTACATATGTAGCTTCTTACTTTAGTAGAGACTTAAGAAAAAAACTAGTAGAAAAAACTATGGATTTTGAAAGTGAAGAAATAAACTCATTTAAAGTTTCTTCCCTAATTACTAGAACAACTAATGACATAGTCCAAATACAAATGCTTTTAACAGTATTTTTAAGAATAATAATATTTGCTCCTATAATAGGTATAGGCGCTATTACAAAAGTAACAGGTAGTGAAATGGGCTGGGTAATTGCTCTAGCAGTAATAGTAATACTTAGCATAATGCTAATCTTATTTGTAATAGTAGTACCAAAATTTAAACTATTCCAAGAACTTTTAGATAGACTAAACTTAGTATCTAGAGAAATACTAACAGGTGTACCTGTAATAAGAGCATTCACTAATGAGAAAAAAGAAGAAGAAAAATTTGAAACAGAAAACGAAAAAATAACAAAAAATGGTCTTTTCGTTAATAGTGCTATGGCTATAATGAGTCCAACACTTACAATAATAATGAATAGTGTCTCTATCCTTATAGTCTGGGTAGGTGCAAGTAAAATAAACACTGGTTCTCTAGAAGTAGGTGAGTTAGTTGCCCTAATTACTTACACTATGCAAATAATAACAGCATTTCTTATGGTATCAATGGTAGCAGTAATGCTTCCAAGAGCCCTAGTTTCTATAAAAAGAATAAGTGAAGTACTAAATAAAAAAGTAACAATAACAGAACCTGAAAAAACAGAAAAATTTAAAGATACAAATGAGCACAAAGTAGAATTTAAAGATGTGTACTTTAGATATCCTAGCAGTGCTGAAGACGTCTTAAGAAACATAAACTTTGAAGCAAAAAGTGGAGAAGTAGTCGCTTTTATTGGTGGAACAGGAAGTGGAAAAAGCACTCTAGTAAACTTAATACCTAGATTCTTTGACGTAACAAACGGAAAAATATTAATTGATGGCTTAGACATAAAAAAAGTAAAACTAAAAGACTTAAGAAATATGATAGGTTACGTTCCTCAAAAAGGAGAACTATTTACTGGTACAGTATTAAGTAACATTTCTCTTGGACTAAAAAAAGATAACTTAGAAATATCTAAAAATGCAGCCACTATAAGCCAAATTGATGACTTTATAGAAAGTCAAGAAGATAAATACAATATGGAAATAAGTGAAAAAGGTACAAATGTAAGTGGAGGCCAAAGACAAAGACTATCAATTGCAAGAGCAATAGCCAAAGATGCACCAATATACATATTTGATGATGCAACAAGTGCCCTAGACTATAAAACAGATGCTTCTTTAAGACACGAACTAAAAAGAGTAGGAAAAAATAAAATCATATTCATAGTTGCTCAAAGAATATCTTCAGTAATGCATGCAGATAAAATAGTAGTCTTAAATGACGGAGAAATCGTAGGAATTGGTAAACACGAAGAACTCCTAAAAACATGTGACATCTATAAAGAAATAAAGGTAAGTCAACTAGGAGGTGAAGACTAATGGAAGAAACAAAAATAAAAGACTTTAAAAAAACAGTAAAACACCTTTTAAAAGACTTAAAACCTTATTATATATTACTAATAATAATATGTGTATTTTCTGTATTTGCAACACTTTTCACTATTGTAGGCCCTAAAGTATTAGGTAATGCAACCACAGAACTAGCTGAAGGACTAAATAGAAAAATAAATGGACTAGGTGGAATAGACTTTACTAAAATACACATAATCTTACTTACAATACTAATTCTTTATATAATAAGTGCAATATTTAACTATGCCCAAGGCTTAATAATGGCTAGAATTAGTCAAAAATACACAAAAGACTTAAGATCAAAAATAAACAAAAAAATAAACAAACTTCCACTTTCATACTTTGATAAAAGAACAACAGGTGACGTACTATCTCTAATCACAAATGACGTTGACATAATAAACCAAAACCTAAACACAGTCGCTACTGACATAATAACTTGTGTAGTAATGATTGTAGGTATAATTGTAATGATGCTAAGTATAAATGTAAGTATGACAGTAGTAGTACTTATAATACTTCCACTATCTATGGTAAAAAGTGGATTTATGATGGGTAAAAGCCAAAAATACTTCACCAATGAAAGAAATTCACTTGCTAAAGTAAACTCTAAAGTAGAAGAAATGCTAAGTGGACACAACGTAATAAAAGCATTTAATGCAGAAGACAAAATGCTAAAAGACTTTGATAAAGAAAACGATAATCTTGCATCTTCTTTATGGAAAAGCTCATTTATTGGTGGACTAATGCATCCTATAATGATGCTTATAGGAAACTTAGGTTATGTAGTAGTAGGTGTAATGGGTGGAATAAACGTAATAAAAGGAAACATAAAAATAGGTAGCATTCAATCATTCATAACATACACAAAAAACTTCACAAACCCAATAGGCCAACTAGCCGCAGTAATGTCAGAACTACAACGTATGGTAGCTGCTTCTGAACGTATATATGACTTTCTAGAAGAAAATGAAGAAGAAAAAGTAATAAACAAAATAGATTTAAAAGAAATAAAAGGTAACGTAGAATTTAAAAATGTAAAATTTGGTTACGACGAAGAAAACATAATAATAAATAACTTTAGTATGAAAGCAGAAAAAGGTAAAAAAATAGCTATAGTAGGCCCAACAGGTGCAGGTAAAACAACACTTGTAAAACTTTTGATGAGGTTCTATGATACACAAAGTGGTGAAATACTAATTGACGGAATAAACATAAAAAACATAGATAGAACTGACTTAAGAAAAAACTTTGGTATGGTACTCCAAGACACTTGGTTATTTAGTGGTACAGTTATGGAAAACCTAAGATATGGTAACTTAAATG
>CANPXI010000053.1 GCA_947585885.1 uncultured Bacilli bacterium | reverse complement strand
ATGATATAAAACTTCAATATTCTCTAACATATTCTCTCTTCCTTTCTTTTATTCTATATTTACATTTTCATTTTTTTGAGTTGTATTAGAATTTTCAACATTTGTATTAGTAGAAGAAGGCGAAGAAGTCGCATTCTCTTTTGATTGTGTACTATTATTTGTATTAGTACTATTTGTTTTGGTTGTATTTTTTGTTTCAGGCACTGTAGTATTAGATTTATTTTCCTTTGAAGTATTAACTGCAGTTGTATTTTTACTTCCAAAGCTTACTAGTGGTAAAACAGTTGAGATACCTGACGTTTCTGATTTAAGTGAAAAAGATGCAAGTAATAAACTTACTAAGTTAGGGTTAGTAGTTGGATGCGATGAATCAGATTATATGTATGAACCAAGTGATACTGTAATGGAAGGGTATGCTGTTAGAACTAGTCCAAGTGCAGGTACTTTGGTTAAAGAAGGTAAAAAGGTTTGTATATATTTAAGTAATGGAGACGCATCTTTTGAGATGGAAGATTATAGCAGAAAAAATTATATAGAAGTTAAAACTATTTTAGAGACTAAGTATAATTGTAATGTTTTAGTAGAAAAACAAAAGGTTAAAGAAAGCGATAAATATAATGATGACGACGTAGTAAGTACTAGTCCTAAAGCAGGAGAAACTGTTAAGTATGGAAGTAATGTTACAATTTATATTCCAGAAGTAGAAGTACTTTATCCAGATTTTACTAATGGATATACAGTAGAAAAAGTGCAAGAATGGGCTAAAAAATACAATATTAAAGTAGAAGTAACTTATGAAGATAATAGTGTTTTAGCACCAGGAACTATAATACATCAAGATAGAGCAAAAGGTTCAGCAGTGGTAGAAGGAATTACTTTATCTATTACTGTTACTAGAACACCTGAGATAGTAGATGATATTGTAATGCCTGAAGAAAGCGAAAATGGAGAAGAATCAAGTGAATAAGGTTTTGGGAAAGATTATAAATATTAATAAAGATTTATACACTGTTATTTATAATAACAGTGTTTTTCCGTGTTATGTAAGAGGTAAACTTAGAGGTTTTAAGTTAACTGTTGGAGATAATGTTATTTTTGATAAAGATAATTTAACTATAGAAGAAGTAACACCTCGAAAAAATACTTTGATTAGACCACTTATATCAAATATTGATAAGTTATTTATAGTTACTAGTACTCATTTACCAGAATTTAGTACTTATTTACTTGATAAGTTTTTAGTTTTAAGTGAAGTAAATAATATTAAACCTATAATTATTATTACTAAGTTAGATATTTGTAATAAGAGTGAAAAAAGAGAAGTATTAAAAAGTGCAAAGTATTATAGAAAAATAGGTTATAAAGTTTATACAAATAAAGATATAAGAAAAATAAAAAAAGAGATGAAATCTTCTGTTATAGCACTTGCAGGACAAACTGGTGCTGGAAAAAGTACATTATTAAATAAGATTGATAAAACACTTAATTTAAAAACTGGAGAGGTTAGTACTCATTTAGGAAGAGGAAAACATACTACTAGAATGGTTAGTTTAATTCCTATTAATGATACATTAATTGCAGATACTCCTGGGTTTAGTAGTTTAGAACTTGATATGAGTAAGGAAGAAGTTATGAGTGGGTTTATTGAATTTGGTTATAAGTGTAAGTATAGTAGTTGCACACATATAAATAATGATGGATGCTCAGTAATAGATAGAGTTAATAAAGGTGTTATATTAAAAAGTAGATATGAAAATTATTTAAAGTTAATTAAGGAGAAGTGATGTTATGCTAGTTAGTGGATCTTTTTTATCAGATAAAATGAAACCAAAAGATGCAATTTTAATTTTTGATAAGTCTTCAGTAGATTATTTACATGTGGATGTGATGGACGGGAAGTTTGTAGAAAATAAAACTTATACTATTAGTGAAGTAGAGAAGTATAGTAGTTATACCACTAAAAGTTTAGATATTCATTTGATGGTTAAAAGTCCAGAAAAGTATATTGATAGTTTTAGTACTTTAAATACTAGTTATATTACTTTTCATTATGAAGCAGTAAAAAAACCAATGGAAGTTATTAATCATATTAAGAATAATGGAATAAAATGCGGAATTAGTATTAAACCAAATACTAATGTAAGTGATATTTTTCCACTTTTACCTTATTTAGATTTAGTGCTTATTATGAGTGTTGAACCAGGAAAGAGTGGACAAGTATTTAACCCTAGTGTTTTATATAAGATAGATGCTTTAAAAAAGGAAATTACAGAAAAGGGTTATAATACTATTATTAGTGTAGATGGTGGAGTTAATGAAACTAATATAAATATTTTAAAAGAAAAAAAAGTGGATATGTTAGTAAGCAGTACTTATTTACTCAGTGGAGATATTCAAAATAAAATTAAATATATGAAATCTTAATTTTTCATTTTTGTATAAAATAACGTCCTTTTTGACAAAATAAGTTAGAAAGGACGATTTAAAATGGCTAAAAATAAAGTAGAAATAACAGGTATTAATACTAGTAAAATTAAAGTATTAAAGCATGCAGAAATGGTGGAATTATTTAAAAAGTATCAAAGTGGGGATAAAAGTGCAAAGGATGAGTTAGTTAATGGTAATTTAAAACTAGTACTATCTATTTTAAAGAAATACCAAAATAAAACTGATAATATGGATGATTTATTTCAAATAGGCTGTATTGGGTTAATAAAGGCAATTGATAATTTTGATTTAAGTCATGAAGTTAAGTTTAGTACTTATGCTGTATTAATGATAGAGGGAGAAATTAAAAGATATATTAGAGATAATAATTCTGTAAGAATAAGTAGAAGTATAAAAGATTTAGCTTATAAAATAATGAAATATAAAGAAGAGTATATGAGTGAAAATGGTAGGGAACCTAATACTGAAGAGGTAAGTAAACATTTAAAGATAACAGAATATGAAGTAAAAGAAGCACTAATGAGTTTAAAAGAACCTATGAGTTTGTTTGATCCTATTTATAATGATGGAGGAGATACTATTTATTTAATGGATCAGATAGAAGATAAGAGAGAAAATAAAGATTTGGATAGCCTTATAAGTATGAGAAAGGCTTTACAAAAAATAAAAGAAAGAGAAAAGAATATATTAATAAGTAGGTTTGTAGTAGGTAAGACTCAGATGGAAATAGCAAAAGAATTAAATATTAGTCAAGCACAAGTATCTAGATTAGAAAAGAATGCTATTAAGAATGTTAAGAGATTAATAAAATAATTTGAAATTAAAAGTTTTGAACGATATAGATTTGCGGTCCCAGTTTGGGACCGCAAAATAAAAAGTAATTATTTTTAAAAAGTTGATTTTAGTCTGTAAATATGGGAAAATTTTACTATTTTGATTAAAAAATGGAAAAAATTTGCGGTTTCAGTTTGAAACCGCAAAATAAAATTATATCATTAAATTCATAAAATAATAAAATTATAAAAAACATATAATTATATAGGTGATTACTGTGAGACTTAGTGAATTACAAAGAAAAGATATAATTAATATTAATGATGGAAGAATTATAGGAAGAATAATTGATGCAGAAATTAATGCTAGTGATGGATCATTAATAAGTCTCATAATAGAAAAAAATAAGTATGTGAGAAGTCTTTTTACAACAGAAAATGATATACAAATTAAATATGAACAAATTAAAAAATTAGGTAGTGATGTAATTTTAATAGATTTAGAATAATTAATATTTACTTATTTAAAATTTATTGTTAATATTAAATCTAGGAGTGATTGACGTGAAAAAGATTAAGTATATATTACTAATTGTTATAGTATTTATAATAGATCAAATAAGTAAAATATTAGTAATGAATAACTTAGAGTTAGAAGAGAGTAAAAACGTCATAAAAGGTTTCTTTAAATTAACTTATACACATAATGATGGAGCAGCTTTTGGTATGTTTGGTGGTAAGATGATATTTATAGTAATAGTATCAATATTTATATTGGGATATTTATTATTTGAGTTAATTCATCATAAAAAGAAAAATATAACAATGGATACAGGGCTATCTTTACTTATTGGTGGACTAATTGGTAATTTAACTGATAGATTATATTTTGGATATGTTAGAGATTTTTTAGATTTTAAAATATTTAATTATGATTTTGCAATTTTTAATTTAGGTGATACATTTATAGTAGTGGGTGTGATATTATTTTTATTAGGAGTTTTGTTGGAGGAAAAGCGTGAAAATAGTAGTAGATAAAGAAGGTGCTGGACAAAGATTAGATGTTTATTTATTAAATGTAATTTCTACTTCTAGAAGTAATATAAGTAAACATATAAAAGATGGGACTATATTATTAAATGGTAATAAAGTTAAATCGGGGTATTTACTTAGAGAAAAAGATGAAATTGAGTATGAAAGTTTAAACGAAGAAACTGAAGTAAAGGGAGAAAATATACCGCTTGATATTTATTATGAAGATGATGATATATTAGTTGTAAATAAAAAAAGTGGAATGGTTGTGCATCCAGGAAGTGGAAATAAGAGTAAAACTTTAGTAAATGCTCTTATGTATTATACAGATGATTTAAGTGATATTAATGGTTTAGATAGACCAGGAATAGTTCACAGAATAGATAAAGATACTTCAGGGTTATTATTAGTTTCTAAAACTAATTTAGCGCATAGAATTCTTAGTGAAGAATTTGCTAGTCATAATATTAAAAGAAAATATATTGCTTTAGTAAGTGGAGTATTAGAAACAGATAAAGGTAAAATTGATGCACCAATTGGAAGAAGTACAAAAGATAGAAAAAAGATGGCTGTAACAGAAAATGGTAAAAGGGCAGTAACTAACTTTAAAGTTTTAGAAAGATATAAAAATGCAACTCTTATTGAATGTATTCTTGAAACTGGAAGAACACATCAAATAAGAGTCCATATGGCTTATATAAATCATCCAATTATAAATGACCCAGTATATGGTAAAAAAATAAATGATTATGGTCAAATGTTACATGCAGGATATTTGGGTTTTAATCATCCTATAACAAAAGAATTTCTAGAATTTAATAGTCCTCTTGAACCAGAATTTCTAGAAATATTAGAAAAGTTTAAAAATTCATAATGTAAACAGTTAAACTTAATATGAAAGCATAAAGAGAGAAGATATTATATGGTATTAAGAAGAAACATGCTTTTTTATTAAGTTTTTTAGTTTCTAATAGTAAAAATATAGAACTTACAAAAGTTACAGTTGTAATTACAAAACCAAAAAGTGGACTCATTAGATTAAAAAATACATATAAAAATAATTGATTAGCTATATAGTTAGTGATAAGAACATAAAAGTAGTCACTCGATTTAAAAATATTATTATTTGTACTAACTTTGTAAATACTAATTGATATTAAAATATAAATAATTACCCATATTATACTAGTTAGATTAGGACTAAGTGCAAACTTAGGAATTTCTAGCATTTTATAGTAACTTTCATCAAACTTAAATATAAGACCACTTATTAGCCAAGGAAGAAAACATATAAGAAACTTCAAAACTTTTTTCATTTAATCACCTTTACTAATTTTATGAAAAAGTGTATTATATTATTAGTGAAAAAGGAGGTTTTCTAGTGACAAATATTGTAATAGGCAAGAAAGATGAAATAGTAATGAAAATAATTCACTATTTTGTAACTGAAGAAAACTATAGACCTATAATTGTTAATGGTATACAAAATGAGATTTGGCTTGAAAACTTAGATAAAGAAATATCTCTAATAAGAATAAATATAAATTATATACATAATGAAGAACAATTATTTATAGATATGAGAAAATGTAATGCAATAAGAAAGACAATAAAGAGAAAGACATATAGTTTTAAAATGAATATGATAAATTTACTATTAGATGTAAGACCTGAAGTTAAATTAATAGAAGATAAAAATATAGAAAGTATTAAGATAGATAAGATTTCTGATTTAAAGAAAAATAAAATAGTAAATTCATTTTTCCCATCATTAAAAGAAAAAATAAGTACTTCTCATGGTGGAGTAGAAGAAATATTTCAAATGACAGAAGAGTTAAATGAAAAAACTATTAATGAAGATAAGAAGTTAGCTAAAGTTTTTAAAGATATAAAGTTTCCAATAGTTACTATGATATTAATATTTATTAATATACTAGTTTATGTTATAAGTTTAACTGATTATGAAAATATATTAACTGCTTTAGCAAATTCAGATTATTTTATAAAGCAAGGACAAGTTTATAGATTAATTACTTGTATGTTTACTCATGTAGATATATGGCATATATTCTTTAATATGTATGCTTTGTATGCTATAGGACCTTTAATTGAAAAGTATTATGGTAAATTAAAATATTTGATTATTTATTTAGGTAGTGGAATAATAGGTGCACTTTTGTCAGCTGTGTTAAGTTCAAGTTTTAGTGTAGGTGCAAGTGGTGCAATATTTGGTTTATTTGGAGCCCTTTTGTATTTTGGTTATAAATATAGGGCAACTTTAGATGGTTTATTAAGAAGTACATTAACACCAATAATTTTAAATTTATTAATAAGTGTAATAGTACCAAATATAGATTTATTTGGACATATTGGTGGTTTACTTGGAGGATTACTACTTAGTTATACATTATGTGTAAACACTAAAGAGAATAAAGCTGAAAGAATAAATGGATGTATTATTCTAGTGATACTTATAGCATTTTTAAGTTATTTGTTAATTATAAAATAGTGATTTGTAGCAAAATTTTTAGTGTTATCTTTTCACAATTAAGTATTACTGAAAAATTAAAAAACAAACTATTTATGATGGTTTGTTTTTTAATGTCTAATAGTGTATTTTAAATAATAAAAAAGTTATTGCGAAATAATTGTTCAAACTATATAATGATGTTATCAAGGAGGTTAAAAATGCAAGAAAGTAATATTATTTTATATGAAACAGAAGATGGAAAAATAAATATAGATGTAATTCTAAGAGATGAGAC
>CANPXI010000052.1 GCA_947585885.1 uncultured Bacilli bacterium | reverse complement strand
CTTTACACTGGATAATTGCTGATAAAGAAAAATCTATTGTAGTAGAAAGTGTTAAAGATGGGTTAAAAGTATATGATAACCCAGTTGGAGTTCTTACTAATAATCCTACTTTTGATATTCAAATGTTTAATTTAAATAATTATATGAGTTTATCTATTGAAAAACCTGTTAATAATTTTTCTAAAGATTTAGAATTAGATGTTTATAGTAGGGGTATGGGTGCTTTAGGACTTCCAGGAGATTTGTCATCTAGTAGTAGATTTGTTAAAGCAACTTTTACTAAGATGAACTCTTTATCAAATGAAACAGAAAGTGAAAGTGTTAGTCAGTTTTTTCATATTTTAACTTCAGTTCTACAACAAAGAGGATGTGTTCATATGGGAGAAGATAAGTATGAGATAACTATTTATAGCTCATGTGTAAATATGGACAAGGGAATATACTACTATACTACTTATGACAATAGTAGAATTACTGCAGTTGATATGTATAAAGAAAATTTAGATGATGAGAGTCTAATTAATTATGATTTAATAAAAGACTCACAAATATTAATGCAAAATTAGTAAAAAAGAGTAAACTAAAATTAGTTTATTGCTTCTGGAATTAATTCATCTAAGTAATTTAGTATTTCTTGTTTTGTATATTTATCTTTATTTTTAAGCCAATCTATACCTATACTAGTTACTGCACCTAGATAGAATTTTGCAAGTATATCTGTAGGAACATTACCTTTATGAATGTTATCTATTTCTATTCTTTTATTTATATCTTTTATAGTTACTTCAATTATTATATTAATTATTATTCCACCCCAGTTACTCATTAATATAGAATAATATATGTCTCTTTTAGAATCTATATGGTCAAGGATTAATTTAATCATTTCCATATAGTATTTTTTTGTATTAACTATATGACTATTTTGTTCAAGAGCACTTAATAAATTATTTTTTAAATCATTTATATAATCTACAAGTAATTCATATTTATCATTATAGTGAGAATAAAATGTGGATCTATTAATCATTGCGTCTTCACATAAGTCTCTTACTTTTATTTCTTCAAAAGGTTTATCTTTAATTAGTTTTGTAAGCGAATTATAAAGAGCATTTTTAGTTTTTATTATTCTTAAATCTTTCTTTTCTTTCATTTTCTTCACCTAGATAAATTATACATCAGTTTAGAAAATATGCAAATATATTAGTACATTTGTTGATTATTTATTAATACAATTTTGTAAATTTGTCTATTAACATACATATTTTATAAAATGATGGTACTTTTATATTAAAAAGTATAATAAAATATTTAAGCGAATGGAGGATAAATATGGATAAGTTTGCTGACTTTATTTGTAAACATAAAAAGAATGTTATTATAGTTTCATTAATTTTGTTAGTTTTATCTTTTATAGGTTTTAAGCTAACTAAAGTTAATTATGATATTTTGGTGTATTTACCAGAAGATATAGAAACTATTAAAGGACAAAATATTTTAACTAACGACTTTGATATGGGTTCATATTCGATTGCGGTAGTAGAAAATATGAAGAGCAAAGATATATTAAAGTTAGAAGAAAAAATTAAGGGTGTTAAAGGAGTAGAAAAAGTAGCAAGTTTGTATGACGTGGTGGGGACTTCTATACCACTAGAAATGTTACCTAGTGAAGTTATATCAAAAGTTCATAAAGATAATACTGATTTACTTTTAATTACTTTTTCTAATTCAACATCAAATGAAGAAACTTTAAATGCAGTAGAAGAAATAAGAAATATAGGAAATAACACTTTAAAACAAGGTGGGATGAGTTCAATGGTTTTAGATACTATGAATTTATCAGAAAAAGAAGTTATTATTTATGTAGTTATTGCAGTTATTTTATGTATAGTTATTTTAGAGATATTTTTAGACTCATATATTGTTCCAATTTTACTTCTTATAAATATTGGTGTATCTATTATGTTTAATTTAGGTACTAATGTATTTTTAGGAAGTATATCTTATATTACAAAAGCACTTGTTGCAGTTTTACAGCTTGGTGTTACCACTGACTTTTCTATTTTCTTATATCACTCATATGAAAAGAAAAAGGATAAATCTAAAACTAGAGAAATAGCTATGAAGGAAGCTATTAAAGAAACTTTTAGTAGTGTTACAGGTAGTTCACTTACTACAATAGCTGGGTTTTTAGTTTTATGTACTATGGAGCTTACTTTAGGAAAAGACTTAGGTATAGTAATGGCTAAAGGAGTACTTTTAGGAGTTATATGTGTTTTGACTTTATTTCCAAGTTTACTTCTTGTTTTTGATAAATTAATAGATAAGACTAAACATAAAGAACTTACACCTAACTTTAATTTATTAAATAAGTTTATTATTAAACATAAAACTTTAATATTTATAATTTTTATTATTTTAATTATTCCTATTTATTTAGCAAATTCAAAAGTTTCTGTTTATTATAAATTAGATAAATCACTTCCTAGTTATTTAGAAAGTATAGAAACTAATGAATACTTAAAAGATAATTATGATATAGTTAGTCCAGAAATTATTTTAATTAGTAGTGATTTAAAAAATGAAAGAAAAGAAAATTTAGTTAATGATTTAGAAAAAACTAAAGGAATTAATTTAGTGTTATCACTAGAAAAATTAAATGAACTAGGAATAAATGAAGAATTATTAAGTAGTGATTTAATAAGTTTAGTTAAAAATGAAAAGTATGAAATGATTTTAATTAATTCTATATATGAAACTGCAACAGATGAATTAAATGAACAGATTACAGAAATAAATGATACTATTAAAAAGTATGATAAAGAAGCAATAGTGGCTGGAGAGGGACCACTTATGAAAGATTTAGTTAGTATAAGTGATAAAGATTTTACTAATGTTAATCTGTCTTCTATAGTTTGTATATTTATAATTTTGTTCTTTGTTTTAAAATCATTTAGTTTACCATTTTTATTAATTATAACTATTGAGTCGGCTATATTTACAAATATGAGTGTTTCATATTTTGGAGGTGTTACATTACCTTTTATAGCACCTATTGTACTTGGAACTATACAACTTGGAGCAACTATTGATTATGCTATTTTGCTTACTACTACTTATTTAAGATATAGAAAAGAAAATATTAGTAAGGAAGATGCAATGATGAAGACATTAAATTATAATGGGGTATCTATTCTTATAAGTGGTATGTGCTTTTTTGCAGCAACATTTGGAGTAGGAGTTTATTCTAAAATAGAAATGATTGGTACTTTATGTGCTTTGATAGCAAGAGGAGCAGTTATTAGTATGTTAGTAGTTATAGTGGTTTTACCATCAATATTATTAATATTTGATAAGTTAATTATGAAAACTACTTTAAAAGGAGGAGAGAAAATGAGAAAGAATATAAAAAGAGTAGGTGTTTTTGTAATAGTATTATGTTTAATATTAAGTCCAGTTAATTTATTTGCACTTACTAAAAATGAAACTATTTATACTAAATTAAATGTAGATGGGAGTGTTAAAAATACTGTTATAAATGAACAACTGGTTAACCCATTAAAACTTGATGAATTAGAAGACTATAGTACTTTAGAAGATATTTTGAATGTAGGAAATGATAATACTTTTAAGAAAAATAATAATAAGATAGTTTGGAATGCAAGTGGAAAAGATGTGTTTTATCAAGGGACTACTAAAAAAGATTTACCAATTAGTGTAAATGTAACTTATAAGTTAGATGGAAAAGTTATGAGTATAGATGATATGATTGGTAAAAAGGGTAAAGTTAGTATTACATTAAAGTATAAGAATAATGATAGTCATAAGGTTTATGTAAATGGAAAATATGAAAATTTATTTACTCCATTTGTAGTTAGTACTGCGACTATTATAGATAGTAAAAATAATACTAATATAAGTGTTACAAATGGTAAAGTGATTTCTAATGGAAGTAAGAATATAGTAATTTCTGTTTTAACTCCAGGACTATATGAAAGTTTAGGACTAGAAGAAATAAAAGATTTAGATAAAATGACTATAAGTTATGATACAGAAGAGTTTAGTTTATCTAGTATAATGTCACTTGTAACTCCTAAAGTAATAGAAAGTAGTGACTTAAGTTTGTTTAGTAAAATGGACTCTATTTATGAAAAGGTTAATTCACTACAAAGTAATATGAATAAGATAGATGATGCTGCTAAGAAAGTTTATAGTGGTAGTACAGAAATTAAGACAGGGTTATATAACTCTTTAAATAGTTTAAATACTAACGAAGATGCTCTTAGTAAAACACAAGTTGATGCTATAAAGAAAATCGCAACTGATACAGTTAATTCTACATTTACAGATAACTATATAGAAAACTTAAAAAATGAAGTAGATGAAATTATAGATAATTCAGACTCAAAAGAAACTACAGAAAAGGTATTAAGTATAGTTACTAATTATTTAACTAGTACTAATCAATCTAGTAAGATTCCTATTTATATAAATTGTTTAGAAAATAGTAGTGATTCAACTTGCTTAAGTGTGCAAAGTGAACTATTATTAACTAAAGAATTAGGGGACCTTATTAAAACTACTACTAAAGATGCAGCTGAAAATATAGCTACTATCTTTTCAAAAGAAGCAGCACTTTCTACTGCAGAAACAGTTGTAGATAGTATTTCAGTGAATGTTGCTAACTTGGTAGATGAATCTGTTAAAAAAGTAAGTGAATCATTATATACTTTATATAATGGAATAGATACACTAAACCAAGGTATTAGTAGTTTGTCTAGTGGTATTAGTAAGTTTAATAAAGAAGGAATTAGTAGTGTTTCAAGTTTAGTTAATGGTAAAATTAAAACTACTACTAGTAAAGTAGAAGAACTAGTTAATTTAAGTAACCAATATAATAGTTTTACAACAGATGCTACGTTAGAAAACTCTAGTACTAAGTTTGTGTTTGTAATTGACGGGAAAAGTAAAGAAGAAAAGATAAATGTAAAACAAGAAAAAACTAATTCTACATTTTGGGAAAGACTAAAAAATTTATTTAAATAAGAACTACTCAAGTTCTTTTTTTCTTGTTATAATTAGTTTGGAGAATAAATATGAAAAGAAATTTATTTGAAAAACTTTTTACTATATTTTTTGGTATTAGTTTTATATGTTTAATTTTTTCATATGTTTTAGTAAATTATCCTGTTATTACTTTAATTACTATATCTTTTCCATTTTTAGTACCTATTACTAAAGTAGTTGGTTTTGTATTTTTAGGGATATCTTTAGTTCTTTTAATTATTAATTTAACTTTAATAAATAAATTAAATAAAAATGAAATTATTAGTTATAAAGTTAATGATTTATCTAATCTTATTAAAGAATATGGTTTTGAGAAAATGTTAGAAAATACAAATAGTCAGCTTTATGTTAAAGAGGAAGATAAGAATTTATTTATATTTTTAATATCTAATATGCAATATGACAAAGATATTTTGAATTTATATTATGATAAATATATGAAAGGTAAAGAATTAAAGTATTATGTTATAAATATAATTAGAATGGATAAAGTAAAAAATTTAATGAAAGTATTGAAGAGTGATAATGTTAATTTTTTAAATTTAGTATATGACAGTTCAAATAATTTATATTTTTTGAAATTAAATAACGATAATGGTTTATTAGAGCAAAGTGTTATGTTTGATGTTTTAAATAAAGTTATTAATTTTCATAGATAACTCACGAATAAAACCTTAACAAATTGTCACATTTTGAAGCTAAAATAAGAAAAAATGAAGTGGTGACAAATTGTCACCAGTTAAAATTAAAATAAGATGAAAATGAGTTGGTTACAAATTGTAACCAACTGAAATTGAAAAATACTTTATAAATGTAGTTGATATTGCTTAAGTGTTTGTTGATAGTGGCAAACCCCAGAAAGTATTAGAATTTGTTAAAAAATAAATTTAAAAAGGAAGAAAATTTTAAAACGTCTAGTATTACTAGACAGTTGAGATTTAAGAAATGGTGTATTGGTATAGAATATAAAGTTAGAAAAACAAATTGAATGATAAAAGATAATTGATATAGATTTAAAAAGTTGATATAATTTTCTTAGGAGAAGTGGATTTATGTTTAATGAAAATGAAATTAAAGTTAGAATGGATAAAGCTATTGAAGCTTTAGAAAGTAAGTTTACTACTGTAAGAGCAGGAAGAGCTAACCCTAATATTTTAAATGGAATAATGGTAGATTATTATGGAGCACCAACTCCTATTCAATCTTTAGCTACTGTAAGTGTACCAGAAGCTAGACAACTTATGATTAAACCATTTGATAAAGGAACTCTTAAGAATTTAGAGAAAGCTCTTTATGAAGCTAATTTGGGAATGGCTCCTACTAATAATGGAGAAGTACTTATTTTGACTATTCCTGAACTTACTGAAGAGACTAGAAAGAATTATGTTAAGCAAGTTAAAGATATGGCTGAAGAAGCTAGAATTGCTTTAAGAAATATTAGACAAGATGCTAATAATAGTATTAAGAGACAAGAGTTAAGTGAAGATTTAGAGAAAGAATATTTAGATAAAGTTCAAAAATTAATTAATGAATATAATGCAGTAGTAGAAGATAAATTTAAAGAAAAAGAAAAAGAACTTCTTAGTATATAATTCTTGAAAAAGTAGTTATATTTTGTTAGAATATATTTGTCTTTAGGAAGATTAGTAGTATATATTAATGTTTTATAGAGAGTTAGCGGATGCTGGAAGCTAATAACTTATATATATGAAATTTCACTTCTATCATATAAAGAAACGTATAATAGGCGTTAACTATAAAAGAGCATAATACTTTATGAATTAAGGTGGTACCGCTGATGAAACTCAGTCCTTAAAACATAAAGTTTTTATTTTTATGAGGAGGAAAAATGAAAGAGAAATTAGATAATTTACTTAATGAAGCAATTAAAGAAATTAATGAAGCAAATAGTATAGTAGATGTAAACAATGTTAAGTCAAAGTATATGGGTAAACAAAGTGAATTTACTAATATTATGAAAAGTATTGGAGAGTTACCTATTGAAGAAAAAAAGGAAGTAGGTAAACTTACAAATGTTTTTAGAACTAGGTTTGAAGAAGAAATTAATAAAAAACAAGAAAGTATAAAAACAATAGAAATTAATAAAAAGTTAGAAAGTGAAAAGATAGATATTACTTTACCTGGTAAAGTAGTTAATACAGGAAGCTTACATCC
>CANPXI010000051.1 GCA_947585885.1 uncultured Bacilli bacterium | reverse complement strand
TAGAACCACAATACCAATCATGTTTCTATGGGGAGCACTTGCAGTTATTTTTATACATGCAATATACCCATACATAAGTAATATAGTAGAAAAAATACCTTATGACATAGGTCACAAAATAACAGTAATACTAGTAATACTAATAACTATAGATGCACTTATATCCTTTACAGCAGTAATAAGACAAGGCTTAAGAAAAAAAGACATCCCACCTTACACTTTTATAGGTGAAATGTGTGATAAAATATACACAGATGAAAGACTAAAAAAAGCATACCCAAACATGGTATTTAAAGAGGAGTAAACATGGAAGCATTAGGAATAACTTTAATATTTATTGGAATAATTCTTTTCTTATCCAAATTACTAACTGAACCACTAAACAAAAACTATCCACACAAAAATAAAAATATAGCTCATAACTTTGCAATAATAATCCCAGCTAGAGACGAAAGCAAAGTAATAGAAGAACTTCTAATAAGCATAGAAAATCAAACAGAAAAAATAGATAACAAAAATGTCTATGTAATAATAGAAAACAAAAGCGACCCTACATACGAAATAGTAAAAAAACATAAAATGAACATTTTCATAAGACAAAAACTTAATCTAAAAAGAAAAGGATATGCTCTTATGGAATTAATAGAAGATTTAGAACAAAAGAAAAAATACTATGATGCATACTTCATATTTGATGCAGACAATGTATTAGACAAAAACTACATAAAAGAAATGACTAAAACATATAACGAAGGCTATGACATAGGAATAGGTTACAGAAATAACAAAAATAAAAATAACGTAATATCCACTTGCTCTAGTCTAATATTCTCAATACTAAATGTAGTAGGAAACGAAAGAAAAAACAAAACAACAATAAACAAAACATTATCAGGTACAGGTTTTTACATAAAAGGTGACTTAATAAAAAAATGGAAAACATACCCATTCCACACTCTAACTGAAGACTATGAATTCACTTTATATTCAATAGTTAATAACTTAACTTCTTACTATAACAAAAATGCAAAATATTATGACGAACAACCAACAACATATAAAGACTACAAAACACAAAGAACAAGATGGATAAAAGGATACTTTGAAGCAAGAAAACTATACAGAAAAGACCTAATAAAAAACTTTAACCTTACTAACAAAAACATATCTTCAGTACACAAAGAACTAATAGGCGTTTGGGATATAATAATTATTATAATAGGTTTCGTCCTAACATTTTTTGACATGTTTATAAAAATAATAGAAGGTAAAAATTACATAAACATAATCTTAGGCTTTTTAACAATAATATTTTTAATATACATATCTTTAGTATTTTTAACAATATGGTTACTATGTATAGAAAACAAAAACTTTAACCTTACTAACAAAATGATACTAAAAACTTCATTAATGCATCCACTACTACTAGCAGCTTACATTCCATGTGCCATAAAAGCATTATTCACAAAAAATCTAGAATGGAACAAAATAGAACATAAAGAAGCACTAAAGGAGTAAAAATGATAAAAAAATATAAAGACTACATAAAACCAATAACTATAATACTACTAACAAATGCATTACTATACTTTTTCATAAAAACATTTATAACAAACTATCACATAATCTCACCAAAAATAAATTTTAAACTAATACCAGAGTTTTCATTTATTTATAACAGTTGGTATCCATTCATATTTATAATGGCATTTGTAGTATACAAAAATAACAAAGAAACATTTAACCATCTAATACTATCAACATTTATAGGAATAATATTATCAAATATAACATTTATAGTATATCCAACACTCTTGCCTAGATCTGACATAACAGTTAAATCAATATCTGACTTACTGCTTTCAATAACTTACAAAATAGATACACCTGCGCTAAACTGTTTACCTTCAGTACATTGCTTGCTATGTTTTTGTATAATGTTCTATATAACTTTTAAAACAAACTTAAAAACAAAATACAAAATATTAATAAACATATACTGCATACTAATAATATTATCAACACTATTTATAAGACAACACGTAATAATAGACATAGTAGTTGCATTTATCTACATAGTAATTTCTATAACAATAACATATTTATTTTATAATAAACTTAAAAAAGCTTTAAATTTTCTATTTTAAAGCTTTTTTCCTATTCTACTCCCTATACTAACTAAAGTTTCAACGCCATCTTTAGAATTTTTTAAAATATCAGAATCTACCTCTAACACTCCCTTTTTAACAAACATAACGATAGTAGATCCTCCAAACATAAAATATCCTTTTTCTTCACCACGAGTAAATTTATAATCTCTTCCGTGCAAATTCTTAATTTTCCCAACTAACATTGCACCGACTTCAACTTCTATAACTTCCTTAAAATTTTCTGTATAAAGAATAGTGTACTCTCTAGAATTTTCCTTATAAACATTAAAGTGTTCACTACTAATCGGCCTAACAGTATTTAAAACACCTGGAATAAAAACATTACCACTTTTATACCCATTATCAACATAAATATATCTGTGATAATCTCTTGCACACAACCTAAAAACAAAAGCATAACCATCCTTATATTTTCTTGCAATAACTTCATCTTTAATTAAATCACTGACACTATAATATGAGTTCTTTATTTTAAACTTTGTCTCGTCATCTATTTTATAACACATAACTCTTGCATCACACGGACTAACAAAAATAGAAGAGTCCATATTAACAATAACTTCATTACGCTTTCTAATAAAAAAATCATTAAAACTTTTATACTTAACACCATGATATAAACTCATATCTATACCATTCTTTTTAATAAAAGATTTTATAAATAATGAAGAAACTCCAGTACTTAAAAACCAACCTACTAAACTAGAAAAAATAGGAAGAGAAAAAAACTTAACTAAACATCTTCCAACAAAAGTACCATAGAAAAATCTAACAGATTTACTTTCTTTTTCTATAAAAACCTTACCTTTTCTATCTTTAATCTTATATTCCATACTTCTAATCAACCTTATCACTAATTTCTTCTAAAGAACTAAATAGCTTAACAATATTCTTCTTAGGTAAAAGCATATTTATTTCCTTATTAATACTAAACACAAACTCCTTTGAGTCATGCTTATATTCTTCTCCATCAATTACCCAACTAGGTGGTACTTCTTTAAAAGTAACCTTAAAATTATTAGTTTTATACACTTCTAACCCTGGCATATTTTTTATTTGCCCTGCTAAAATCTTACTTCCTATAACCAAAAGTTCAGCTTTCGTTTTCGCAGTACACA
Organism: uncultured Bacilli bacterium; assembly: GCA_947585885.1. Lineage (GTDB taxonomy): Bacteria > Bacillota_I > Bacilli_A > RF39 > UBA660 > MGBC139354. The sequence goes on along the minus strand of CANPXI010000051.1, from coordinate 3,963 downwards.
AAACCACTTCAAACATATTATCATCAAGTTTCACGTCTTTATAAATATTATCAAAACCACCAATTCTACAAGTATTAGTAACAAAAACAAAAGAATACGTTCCGTTTTTCTTAACACCATCAACTTCATAAGTCAAATCAAACAACTTAACTTTATCCTTAAATTCACCAAGAGCATTAAAAATATACCCAAGTCTACCGTACTTTTTCTTTAAATTTCTAGGAGTATTATAAGAAACGTCAACATAACTTCCAACACATGCGACATAAACAAAAGATTTATCATTAATTAAACACACATCTATATTTCTAACACTTCCATTTATAAGCATTTGTGAGTTAACTGTCATATTCCTAGTAAAACCATACATTGTTCCAACATCATTAACAGTTCCTAAAGGTAAATGTGCCATAAGTAATTTCTTTTTTCTTAATAAATTTCCTTGAATACCCTCATTTAAAGTCCCGTCTCCTCCACAACAAATAACTAAATCAATATCGTCTGGTAAATCTCTAATAATATTAATAGCATCCTTTGGAGCCTTAGTAGGACACATAATAGTCTCATACTCATTCACTTCCAAAATAGAAGGTAAATTTTTAATATCTTTTTTGTCTTTAGGTTTTCCACTTTCAGGGTTAAACACTATCGCACATTTCTTCATAACAATCACCTTATACTAAAATAATTATACTATCAAAAAACAAAAACAGCAACTTGCTGTTTCCATTAATTACCACTACCTAAAGTAACTTTAATCTCTTTTTCTTTTCCATCTCTAACTACTTTAAACTTAATAGTATCTTTAGGTGAATAACTATATAATCTATATCTAAACTCTGCCATATCATCTACTTCTTTACCTTCGATTTCAATAACAATATCGCCTACTTTTAAGCCAGCTTTATCTCCAGGGCTATTCTTTTCAAGTTCATAAATAACGACACCTTTTTTTACATTATTAGGAATACTAATGCCAGCATAAGCAAGTTGCATTCTATTACTTACATTAAGCATTGTAACTCCAACATAAGGTCTACTAATACTACCATTACTTCTTAAATCACTTGCAAATTTAGTAGCCTCTTCAATAGGGATAGAAAAACCAATACCTTCGATAGTCTCTTCTACTATCTTCATACTATTAACACCTATTACTTCACCATTAATATTACATAAAGGTCCACCACTATTACCTGGGTTAATTGCTGCATCAGTTTGCATAACATTCATTATCCAATCTGCTGAATTACTTCCAACTGCAACAGAAACAAGTCTATTTTTACCACTTAAAATTCCACGAGTAACAGTACCTCTATAATTTTTACCCATCGGGCTTCCTATAGTAAACACTGTATCTCCTACTCTAACGTCTTCACTCTTACCAATACTAGCAACACCTAAAATAGTACTCTTGCTAACCTTTAAAACTGCTATATCAGCATACTCATCACTTCCAACTAAAGTAGCCTCTGTCACTGTATCATCACTATAAGTTATTTGTATTTTACTCGCGTCTTCTATAACATGATGATTAGTCATAATAAACGCGTCACTTCCATCTGTATCATAAACAAACCCAGTACCTGTACTAGTACTATTATTTTTAGTTGCTTCAATAACAACCACTGCATCCTTTATCTTATCAACACTCTCAGCAATACCAGTATCAGTAATACTAACATTCTTTTCTGTTATAGTCTTAACAACCTCATTAGGATACAAATACACAAGTCCACATATAGTACCTGCACCTATAAGTAAACAAACAACCCCTACTAAAATATAAGTAATAACTTTTTTCATAAAAATCGTCTCCTATTCCATATACATTATATCTCTGTAATTAGGTGGAAATCCCATCTTATCAATAACATCATCTATACTAATAGTATGTAATTTACCATTTAAATTATCAAATTCAAAATTAATTTCATTCATCATCATCTTAAAATCAGTAAAAGTAAGAAGCCTCTTTAAAATAATAATCAAAGCAAAAATATCATTCTTTCCATAAACATACTCACCATTAGTCTTATCAATATCTAGTAAACTATGATACTTATTATCAGGAATAATTCTCTGAGTAAAATGATCAAACACAATATCTTCATGTGCACACAAATTCCTATAATTAGCTAAAATAGGTAAATAAACTTCCATTTCTTCTGGAAAAATATTATAAACATCCGCAATTGCTTTCTTATCTTGCTCCTTTAAAATACTAAACATCTCGCTCATAAGTCCAAAACTAATAACTTTAATACCTATCCATAAAGGAATATACCCATAATTATCAATATAATGGCTAGTCGCCCCATGTTGTTTACCATTTACCCTAAACTGTCTTTTTACCTTACGAATTAAATCATTAATTTGCCTAGATTTCATCTTATCATTACTAAAATTCTTAGGATCTAAGTAATCTCTTTCTTTATAACCATAACTCTTACTTAAAGTATAACTAAAAATAGACTTATAGTTATTTTCTACAATCAAAAGATTTTTAAAAATAATATTTCTAAACATTCTATCAAACACAAAAAGACTATATAATTCTTCAAAAGTAGTACCATCTTTAAACTTTCTACTACTATCATGCTTAATAAAAAGATGTCTATACCCCATTATAAAGAAATAATTTTCACGAAGCAAAATCTCTTTTGCATAATCTATATCATTTATAACAAGTCCTTTATCTTTTAAAATCTCTATTTGTTCATCAATTGTCTTAAAAACTTTATTTGCCAACCCTCGTCACCTAAAATAAATTCTATCACAAAAAACTAACATTAACTAGCATTTTCACACAATTTTCTTTTTTTACATAAAAAAATATGATATTATTTAGTTAGGTTAGGAGGTAATAGATGGAAAAGCCAGTTTACGAAGAAACATTCACAAAAGAAATATATAAAGATTACTTACCTACATTCATGGGTGACATGTATGATTTATATAGATCAAATGATGGTTGGACTATAGGAAAACCAATAATAAAAGAAGTGGATAAAGATAGAATAAAAGTATCAGTAGACTTAAAAAAATATGACTTAAATTATATTTTACCATATAAAGAACTATTTATAAAAACAATCAAAAAGAGTGATATAAAAAATTTTATAACTTCCATGCACGAAACATATACAAAAGAATATGGCTGGATAGTAGATGAACCTATGGTACTTTATGAAGAAAATGATGAGGTAACTTTAGGTTTTCCTCTAACAAAAGAAGATACACAATCAATTAAAAGATAGTATCTTCTTTTTTTATAATAATACATAAAAAAAGCCCAAATAAATGAGACAAATTTTCTAATGTTTACTTAGTTGGCTTTCCTTTATTATACGTACTTAGCAATACCTTAGTAATTTTATTACTATTAACAAAATCATTATAAATATTTTATTAAGACCCTGATTTTAATTTATTTATATCATTTTTTCTTAAAACTTTACTACGACCAATCAATTCAGCATTAAACCATCCAATGCATTGACTTCCTTGTGGCTTTCCAAATTCATCAACACCTATTTTTTCACTATATTCAACTCTACAACATCCATTTGTACAATTCATACAACTTTTATTTTCAAGTATTTTTATTATAAATAGTCGTTCTTCAGGGGATAATTCCCTACAAATTTTTTTAAAAAAATCTTTTGGATTTTCTATAATTTTATTTAATAAATCATTTAATTTTGTAATATTTATATTATTAGATACTGCTCTTTGTTCAACATCATAATATTTCTTTAAATCGTCATCATCATAATATTCAGAATATATTTCTTCTGCAGTTTTTTCTTTTCTATACAATAAGCCCCAATTTAACACACCAAAACCAGCTTCAAATACAAACCAAATTTTTTGTTCTTCATAATTATCACATATAACTGTTTCTTCAATATATTCTACAATATCTTTGTGTGTAAAATTAAAATCTCTTTCAACTTTAGC
>CANPXI010000050.1 GCA_947585885.1 uncultured Bacilli bacterium | reverse complement strand
ATGTGATTAACACTAAGAATTAACTAAAGTCAATGATTAGTCTACAGCCTTAAAGGACTACTTATGTGTGCTTGAAACAATCACATTTGCACTGGTTAATATACTGATTTAATCCAAAGAGTTACAGGAAGTCTGCAACTCACCTCTCCGTGCTTTGTAGTACACACTCCTTCAAGACTGATTATAAATATAAAATAAATTTTGTTCAAGTTTTCATAACTATGTGTGACTTGAACGAAGTGAAAGGAATGGATGTTAATATGGATAAATCTAAAGAAATGGATGGAATTAATCACGCAGTACAAATTAATGAAAGGAAAAGTATAGTATTAACTGGAGTAAAGAAGTTAGATAATTTTGATAGTAAAGAGTTTTTTTTAGATAGTGTTATGGGTTATATTCTAATAAAAGGTGAGGGACTTGAACTTATTAAATTAGATACTTTTCAAGGTACTTTATCTATTAAAGGGAAGATAAATAGTTTAAATTATTTAGAAAGTGGAGGAAAGAAACCTTTAAAAGAAGGTATGATTTCTAAGTTATTTAAGTAATGGAACTAGATACTCAAATTTTATCTTTACTTTTTTCTTTTATTTATGGAGTAATTGTTAGTTATCTTTTTAATTTAAATTATAATTTTATTTATAATACTTCTATACTTTATAAGATAGTTATTAACATTTTATTTTGTATTAATCTAGCACTTATATATTTTTTATTGATAAAAGTTATTAACTACGGGGTTATTCACATTTATTTTTTACTTGCTTTCTTTTTAGGCTTTGGTTTGTTTTTAAATAAGTATAAGTTTATGAGAGATTTTATTAAAGTTAAAAAATATAAGAAGTAAACTTTACATTATTTTATAAACTTTCCTTGAAATTAATAATATAGTCGTGCTATTATTAATATAAGGTGAAATAGAATGAGAAAGGTTACTAAACGTGATAAAAGAAGAATAACTGTACTTATTTTGATTTTTATACCATTACTAGCATTTTTTGTTAGTAATATGTTTAAGTATTGGTCTAATATTTATTCTAATGTTAAAGAGAAAAAGGAACTTGATGAAATGTATGCTTCTATATTAGAAGAAGAGGAAGTTTTAAAAAGTGAAATAGAGAAGTTACAAGATGATGAATATATTGCTAGATATGCAAGAGAAAAGTATTTATATAGTAAGAATGGGGAAATCATTATTAAGATAGATTAATGATTTCTTTTTTTTTGATTATAAAAAACATAACACCCCACATAAATTTGACTTGTGTGTGGTGTTATGTTATAATGTATGTGGTGATAAAAAGATGTTATATTCATATCAAGAAATGTTAGGGAGATATTTAACAAGAACTAGTCTTAAAAAAGCACTTGAAAAAGGTGAGATTTTTAAGTTAAAAAATAATGTTTATTCTGATAAAAAGTACATAAATCCGATTGCAGTTATTTCTAAAAAATATCCAAGTGGTATTATTACTATGGACTCAGCATTTTATTATTATAATTTAACTGATGTTATTCCACAAAAAGTTTTTTTAGCAACAAGCAGAAATTCAAATAAAATAAAAAATGATAAGATTGTACAAATATTTATGTCTAAAGATATTCATAATGTTGGAAAAACTGAAGTTGATATTAATGGTAATAAAGTTAATATATATGATAAGGAAAGATTGTTAATTGAGTTAGTTAGAAAAAGAGGTACTATTCCATTTGATTATTATAAAGAAATTATATCTAATTATAGAGAAATAGCTGATACCCTTGATATGTATAAAATAGAGGAATATGTTGCATTATTTAAGAATGAGGTGAATTTATTTAACATATTGTTAAGGGAGGTTTTTTAGTGAATTTAGAAGATGCTTTAAATAATTACTTAAATTTAGGTTATGAGAATGAAGATGTCGAATCTAAAGTGTGTCAGGATATAATATTATCTAAAATATCTAAAAGCAATTTTAAAAAATATATTACAATCAAAGGTGGAGTTGTTATACATTCTATTTCAAATGATAAACGTAGAGCGACTCGTGATTTAGATTTAGATTTTATAAAGTACTCTTTAGATGATAAATCAATTTTAGAATTTATTAATAAATTAAATAGTTTAGATGATGGTATTATTATTGAAGTAGTTGGCAAAATTAAACCATTACATCACCAAGATTATAATGGAAAAAGAGTTTATGTAAGAATAAGAGATAATTACAATAATATAATAGAAACTAAATTGGATATTGGAGTTCATAAACTTTTTGAAATAAAACAAGATGAGTATTACTTTAATTTATCAGCTTTGAATGAAAGTGTTTGTTTACTAATTAATTCCAAAGAACAAATTTTTACTGAAAAATTAAAATCTTTATTAAAGTTAGGTGCAAGATCTACTAGATATAAAGATTTATTTGATTTTTATTATTTAATTAAAGAATGCAATTTGGATAAAGCTAAATTAATTAGTTTATTTAATTATTATATTTATAGAGATAAGAATATGAAAGAAAATACTTTAAGTGATATTTCAATAAGATTATCAAAAATATTAAATTCTAAAGTATATAAAAGTAATTTAAGCAATCCTAAAGTTAATTGGTTATCTATTAATGTTCAGGATGCTATAAATTATGTATTAACTTATATAATAAATTTAAGTGAAGAAACTATTAACGTTTAAAACATAACACCCCACATAAATTAAGTTTGTGTGGTACATTATGCTAGATTAAAAGAAATAGTTAGAGTTTCTTTTTTTTCTTTTAAAAATAGTTTATAATAAATTTATAGTTAGGAGTAGAAGTATATGTTTGACAAGTTAAATGATAAACAAAAAGAAGCAGTTATGCATATGGATGGACCTTGTTTAGTTTTAGCAGGTGCAGGTAGTGGTAAAACTAGGGTTCTAACAGAAAGAATTGTTAATCTTATAGATAACGGTGTAAGACCACAAAATATTCTAGCTATTACATTTACTAATAAGGCTGCTAGAGAAATGAGAGAAAGAGTTAGAAATTCTTTAGGAGAAGTTGCTGATAGTATTTTTATAGGGACTTTTCATTCTTTTGGGTTAAGATTTTAAGAGAGAATGCAAGTGTTATTGGATATAATAGTAATATTACTATTTTAGATAGAGATGATGTTACTTCTTTAGTTAAGAGATTTTTAAAAGAGCTTAATTTAAGTAGTGAACAATATCCTGTTAAATATATTTTAAATAAAATTAGTTTTGCTAAGAATGAAGGGCTTAGTCCAGAAGAATATGAGAAATTTATGAAAGGTCCTTTAGACGAAGCAGTTATAAAAATTTATAAAATGTACGTAAGTGCATTAAAAAGAAATAATAGTGTGGACTTTGATGATTTACTTATATTACCACTTCAAATATTTAAGAAAGATAATAATGTTTTATTAAAATATATGGATCATTATAAATATGTTTTAGTAGATGAATATCAAGATACTAATGTTGTTCAATATGAGTTATGTAAAATATTAACAAGTAAGTATCATAATCTTTTTGTGGTAGGGGATATGGATCAATCTATTTATTCTTTTAGGTTTGCAAATTATATGAATGTTCTTAATTTTGAAAAAGATTATAAAGATGCTAAAGTAATAGTTTTAGATGAAAATTATAGAAGTACTAATAATATTTTAAAAGCAGCTAACTCTGTTATTAAGAATAATACTGAAAGAAAAGAAAAGAATTTATGGAGTAGTAACGGGGACGGAAGTAAGATTAAGTATATTAGATGTGAGGGAGAACTTGAAGAAGCTAAGGCTGTTATTAGTGAAGTAAAGAAGTTAGTAGAAAATGGTGAAAAGTATAGTGAGATAGCTGTTTTATATAGAACTAATGGTCAATCACGTGTTATTGAAGAAGCGTTTTTAAAAGAAAATATTCCTTTTAAGATAGTGGGAAGTTATTTCTTTTATAATAGAAAAGAGATTAAAGATTTAATTAGTTATATGAATTTAATTTATAATGAGAATGATGACGTATGTTTAGAAAGAGTTATAAATGTTCCTAAAAGAGGTATAGGAAATAAGACTATAGAAAAACTTAGAAATGAAAGTAAAATAAGAGACTTAAGTATGTTTTCTATAATAGATAGTGGTAAAGAGTTAGAGTTTAAAAATCTTATTTTATCTTTAAAAAAAGAAGCAAAGAATACTAATTTAAGTGGACTAGTTGATTTAATTTTAGATAAGACTGGTATTAGAAAAGAATTAGAAGAACAAAATAGTTTAGAAAGTGAGATTAGACTTGAAAATTTGGAAGAATTTAAGAGTATTACTTTAGCTTTTGAAGAAAGAGGTATTTATAATTTAGATGAATTTCTTGAAAATATTAGTTTAGTAAGTGATAAGGCTGATTATAAAGAAGTAGAAAATGGTGTTACTTTAATGACTTTACATAGTGCGAAAGGGCTTGAGTTTGATAATGTATTTTTAGTAGGACTAGAAGAGGGAATATTTCCTCATAGTAGAAGTTTTGAGTCAGCTAGTGAACTTGAAGAAGAGAGAAGACTATGTTATGTAGGTATTACAAGGGCTAGAAAGAATTTGTTTTTACTTAATACTAAGAGGCGTACGTTGTTTGGTAAGACAAGCATGAATATACCTAGTAGATTTATTGATGAAATAGATAAAGATTTAATAGAAAGCAATGTTAAAAAAGAAGAACATATTGATAGTAAAGGAATGTATGAAAGTGGAAGAAATGATGATATTAGTATAGGAGACAGAGTAGTACACGATAAGTATGGAGAAGGTGTTGTTGTTAAAGTAGATGGAAGTTTAGTTACTATTGCTTTTGGGTTTAAAGATGGTATTAAGCAACTTGCTAAAAATCATAAGAGTTTAAAGAAAATGGGGTAATATTATGGTTTATTTTGTATATGCTTTAGTTATAACTTTATTAATTCTATATTTTGATAAAAGATTTATTAAAAAGGATGGAATAATTGCTAAAATTAAGTATAATTTTAATTTATTAGATTTAGTTATTTATACTATACTTTTTGTATCTTTTGTTATGATTATAAGAATTCTTTTGTTTAAAGTGGGGTTATTAGATATAGATAAGGGTAACTTCAGTATAGAAATGATACCTTATATTTTATTTAGTGGTATTTATATTCCTTTAATGGAAGAATATATTTTTAGATATTTACCTTTTAAAGTAGTTAAAAAGAAATATTATTTAGTTACTATTATTTTAGTTAATATTATATTTGCATTACTACATAATACTAGTTTAATAAATAGTATAGGTATATTTATTATGGGTGTTATGTTTAGTGTTATTTATTTAAAAAAGGGCAATATTTTATATTCAGTATGTATGCATAGTTTTTATAATTTGGGTATTTATATTGAATACTTTAGTCATTATTATGGTGAAAGTATATATGTTTTGTTATTTTTACTATCAATAGTGATTTTAGTGGTTAGAAAAAGTAAGTTAAGTATGAAAATGTAGTCTCTAATTTACTTTTTTTTATGTGTTTTTTTGTGTATAATAGAAATGGTGACTAAAAGTTATGAAAAGAATAGATGAATTAGTAGAAATTCTTAATGAAGCAAATTATAATTATCATGTTTTAGATAATCCAACTATTACAGATCAAGAATATGATAAGTATTTAAGAGAACTTATAGATTTAGAGAGTGAGTATCCAGAGTATGTTAGGGAAGACTCTCCTACTAAGAGAATTGGTGGAGAAGTTATTGATGGGTTTAGTAAGCATACTCATAAGATACCTATGATGAGTTTATCTAATGTTTTTAATGAAGAAGAGATTAGAGAGTTTGATAGTAGAATTAAAAAAGAGGGGTTTAATCCAGAGTATGTTTGTGAGTGTAAGATAGATGGCCTTAGTGTGTCTTTAAATTATGAAAATGGTATTTTTGTAAGTGGGGCTACTAGAGGAGATGGGATAACTGGAGAAGATATTACTAATAATGTTAAGACTATTAAGACAGTACCATTAAAACTTAAAAAACCTATTAGTATAGAAGTACGTGGGGAAATTTATATGGGTAAAAAAACTTTGCAAGAGTTAAATTTAAGACGTGAAGCTGAAGGGTTACCACTTTTTCAAAATTGTAGAAATGCGGCTGCTGGAAGTGTTAGACAACTTGATAGTAAGATTGCTGCTTCTAGAAATTTAGATACTTTTATATATCATATACCTAACCCACTTGATTATGGAATTAAAACACATTTTGAAGCACTTAAATATTTAGAAGAATTAGGGTTTAAGACTAATAAAGAAGCAACTTTAGTAAAAGATGTGGACGAGATACTTGCATTTATTAAAAAGATTGGGGATAAGAGAAAAAGTTTAAGTTATGATATAGATGGGGTAGTTATTAAGGTAAATGATATTAATACTCAGTTAGAACTAGGGTCTACTGTTAAGTATCCTAAATGGGCTACTGCTTATAAGTTTCCTGCAGAAGAGGTTCTTACAAAACTTACTGATATTATTTTTACTGTTGGTAGAACTGGACAAGTAACACCTAATGCGGTATTAGATCCTGTAATAGTCGCAGGTTCTACTATTAGAAGAGCAACACTTCATAATGAAGATTATGTCTTAGCAAAAGGTTTAAAGATAGGAGACACAGTTTCTATTAGAAAGGCAGGAGATGTTATTCCAGAAGTAGTAGAAGCAAAGATTGAAAGAAGAAATGGAACAGAAAAAGATTTTGTAATGGCTACTAAATGTCCAATATGTGGAAGTGATTTAGTTAAAAAGAGTGGTGTTGTAGGAAGTTATTGTGTTAATTTAAAGTGTCCTGCTAGAAAGATTGAAAGTTTATGTCATTTTGTTAGTAGGGGGGCTATGAATATAGATGGTCTAGGAGATAGGCTTATAGAAGACTTTTATAATTATGGCTTTATTAAGAATTATAGTGATATTTATAATTTATATAAAAGAAGAGATGAGTTAGTACAACTTGAAGGGTTAGGTAGTAAGAGTGTTGAAAATTTACTTTTAGCAATAGAAGAGAGTAAAAATAATGGACTTGAAAGACTTATTAATGCTATTGGAATAAGTGGAATAGGGGCTAAAACTGCTAAGGTACTTGCTATTAAGTTTAAGAGTTTAGATAATTTAATAAATGCTACTTATGAAGAGTTAACTTTGATACAAGATATTGGAGATATTTTAGCAAGTAGTATTGTGTCTTATTTTAAAGATCCAGAAAAATTAGAAGAAGTTAAAAAGTTAGTAAGTATTGGAGTTAATACTTTATATTCTAGTAGTGATGTGTTAGAAGATGATAGAGTTAAAGGTAAGAGAG
>CANPXI010000049.1 GCA_947585885.1 uncultured Bacilli bacterium | reverse complement strand
TAATTCCTTATAAACCCTTATAAAACCTACTATTTACCACAGCAATTTTTATACTTCTTGCCTGAGCCACAAGGACAAGGATCATTTCTTCCAATTTTCTTTTCGGCTTTTCTAGGTTGTCTTTTTGCACTTTCCTTTGAATCATTTGTATGAATATTCTTATTTTCTTCTCTTTCTAAATTTTGTCTAACTTCTGCTTTTAACAAGAATGTAGTAACTTCCTTATTTGTATCTTTAAGCATATTATCAAATAACTCAAATCCCTCTAATGCATATGCTTGAAGTGGGTTAGTTTGAGCATAACCTCTAAGACCAATACCTTCTTTTAAATGCTCCATATTATCAAGTTGATTCATCCAGTTTTTATCTAACACTCTTAAATATATTGCTTTTTCAAAATCATTTTGAATATCCTCTGGGACATCTTTTAATTTTTCACTATAATCACTTACAACAATATCATAAATAAAATCTTGTACTTCATTAAGTGGTTTACCTTCTAATTCATTTTCTTCTAACTTTCTAGTCTTAAGCAAATTTGCATTAAAATATTCACATATATTAACTACATCATTATGCGTAATTGCGTCTTCTGGAGGAAAATGATTATTAATTTGATCAATTACAAAATCTTTAAATATCTCTAAAACTCTATCACGAATACTTTCTTTATCTAGAATTTCATTTCTTCTTTCATAAATAATTTCTCTTTGCTTACTAATTACATTATCATAATCAAGTAATGCCTTACGTCTATCATAGTTAAATCCCTCAACTCTCTTTTGGCTACTTTCAATATTCTTACTCATCATTTTATGAGTTATTGGTGTATCTTCAGTAAAACCGAGTGTTGTCATAAGCCCTTTAATCTTCTCACTACCGAACTTAACCATTAAATCATCTTCCATAGATATAAAAAATCTTGTAACTCCAGGGTCTCCTTGACGACCACTTCTACCTCTTAATTGGTTATCAATTCTTCTACTTTCATGTCTTTCAGTACCAATAACAGCAAGTCCTCCTAACTCAGCAACACCTTCACCTAACTTAATATCAGTACCACGTCCAGCCATATTAGTGGCAATTGTAACTGCACCTTTTTGACCAGCTTGTTCTATAATATGAGCTTCTCTTTCATGATTCTTTGCATTTAATAACTCATGTTTAATACCTCTTTTATTTAATAAACCACTTAAAACTTCAGAACTTTCAATTGAAGCTGTACCAACAAGAATAGGTTGACCTTTTTTATGAAGTTCTTCAATTGTATTAGCTATAGCATTATATTTTCCTCTCATATTAATATATACTAAGTCTTCCATATCTTCTCTTATAACTGGTTTATTAGTTGGAATTTCTATAACATACATATTATAAATATTTCTAAATTCTTCTTCTTCTGTTTTAGCAGTACCAGTCATACCTGAAAGTTTATTATACATTCTAAATAAATTTTGGAAAGTAATTGTTGCAAGAACCTTAGTTTCTTCATTAATATGAACTCCTTCTTTAGCTTCAAGTGCTTGATGAAGTCCATCACTGTATTGTCTTCCATGCATAAGTCTACCAGTAAATGCATCAACAATAACAACTTTATCAGAATAAACTACATAGTCTATATCTTTTTTAAACGCATAATTAGCTACCAAAGCCTTATCTAAATTATGAACAATAGCTGCATTCTTAATATCATACATATTATCAAGATTTAATAGCTTTTCACATTTTTTAATACCATCTTCAGTTAAAGTAACACTCTTTGTTTTTTCATCAATTACATAATCGTCTGGTGTTAAACTCTTAGCAGTCTTATCAGCTAGTTTATAAAGGTCAGCACTTTTACTTACCCCACCACTAATAATAAGTGGAGTTCTTGCTTCATCTATTAAAATTGAGTCAACTTCATCTATAATTGCAAAATTAAGACCTCTTTGAACTCTACTTTCTGGTCTAACAACCATATTATCTCTTAAATAATCAAATCCAAGTTCATTATTTGTAGTATAAGTAATATCTTTAGAATAAGCTTCTCTCTTTTCTTCTTTAGTTGCATCTTTCCTATTAACTCCAACACTTATACCTAAATAATCATAAACTTTTCCCATCCATTCAGCATCACGAACACTTAAATATTCATTAACTGTTACAATATGTACTCCATTTCCACTAAGAGCATTTAAATAAGCAGGAAGTGTACTAGTTAAAGTTTTACCTTCACCTGTTTTCATCTCAGCAATATTACCATAATGTATACAAATACCACCAATAACTTGAACTCTATAAGGTTTTTCACCTAAAACTCTATATGCTGCTTCACGAACAACTGCGAAAGCTTCTACTAATATATCGTCTAATGTTGCACCTTCATTTAATTTACTCTTAAATTCTTCAGTCTTAGCTTTAAGTTCTAAATCTGTAAGATTAGTCATTTCTTCATCTAATTCTAAAACTTTATCAGCTAGTTCTTCAAACTTTTTTAATTCTTTATATTCATGATCAAAAAATCTAGATAATAATTTCATAATTTCATCTCCTGTATAAATATTCTACCAAATTATTAACAATTTTTAAACATAAAAAAACGAGAGTTACAAAACTCTCTTAACTAATTTGTTTCTATAACTCCATAACTTCCATCATATCTTTTATATAAAACATTAACTTTTTCAGTTTCAACATCTTTATAAATATAGAAAGTATGTCCTAAAAGTTCCATTTGTACAATAGCTTCTTCTTCATCCATTGGTTTCAAATAAACTTTTTTTCTTTTAACAACTTCTTCTATTTCTTCTTCATCATAATCTATATCATATACTACACTAGCTCTTTCTTTTGACATTAATTTTGATTTAAACTTTCTCATTTGTGTTTCTAGTTTATCAATAACCAAATCAATAGCAGCATACAAATCACTATGAGAAACTTCTGCTCTTAAATCATAATTTTTAGCACTTATTGTCACTTCTACTTTTTGCTCTCTTCCCCTTACACTGAAAACTATTTTTACGTTAACATTCTCTGGATTATCAAAATACTTTTCCATTTTAGAAAGTTTACTAGTAGCATAATCTCTAATAGCGTCAGTGACTTCCATTCTTTCTCCTCTAATAGTATATTTCATATATTTTCACCTCTATAATTAATATATCATATAAAAAAGAAAAAAACTACTAAACAGTAGTTAATTTTACTTCTTTGACATTTATCGCTTGGTTTCCCTTAGCTGTTTTAATTAGAGTGAATTCAACTACATCTCCTTCATTTAGAGACTTATATCCATCTTGCTCTATAGCTGAATAATGTACAAATACATCTTCTCCGACACCAGCACCAAATTCAATGAATCCATAACCCTTTTCGTTATTGAACCACTTAACTCTGCCCTTTTTAGTCATACTTCACACCTCTCTTCCATACCTCTATATTAAAACACGCGCATGTTCTAATTCAATTAAAACCAAGTCAAAAAATCCGACATATTTTTTAACAAAATAATAATACTAAATTTTTATAAAAATTCTTATATCACTGCACTAAATATTAAGTTTTTTGCACCAAATTATTATTTTTCTATAAATAAAATCTAATTTTTACTTTTAAAACTAAAAATTCTTGAATAGATACACTATTACATTAAAAACCATAAATAAAATTTATAATGATGGTGGAAGTGGTAAAATGAAAGATCTTTTAATAAATTCCGCTATGAACAACATAGAAAAAAACTTAAATTATGATAAAGAAAAACTAGATATAATACGATATGGGCTCTCGAGTCTTTACTTAACAGTAACTAAAGCTGTAGTTATATTCACGTTATCTTATTTTTTAGGTAATTTAAAACCACTTCTAATATTAATGACCCTTTATAGCATATTAAGATTAACTGGATTTGGGGTACATGCTAAAAAAAGTTGGCATTGTTGGATAGCTTCTATAGTTATATTCCTATTAATTCCATACTTATGTACCATCTTAATAATAGATTATAAAGTCAAAATTACATGTGGCATTATTTGTGTAATTCTATTGTTCTTATTCGCCCCTGCAGATACCGAAAAGAGGCCATTAATAAACCCAAAAAGACGAAAAATATATAAGGTAACCAGTGTATTATTAGGTCTATTGTATATATTATGTTCGTTTTATATCAAAGATAACTTAATTAGTAATTGTTTTATATTTGCTTTAATATTAGAAACATTAGTTGTCTTACCAATAACTTATAAGTTATTTGGTGTTAAATACAATAATTATAAAAATTATAAAAAGAATGAAAGGAGAAATTAAAATGAGAATATTCGCTGCTTTAACAGGACTTATTGGAGAATTAGTAGCAAGAGGAACTTCTGAAGCTTGCTTCTGGGGATTTCTTGATGAAGAAGAATGTCCAAAGAGTCTTTTAAAATAAAAATTAATTATTACTACCTTTAAAAAACTCTAGCTAAAAACTAGAGTTTTTAATTTCTAAAACACTCACAAATCTATTACTTTCATTAATAAATTGATTAAAAACAAAATCATTTGACTCTTTAATAATTTTCTTTACTATATATAAACCATAACCTCTATTTTTACCTTTAGTAGAATAACCTTTATTTTCAATATTTGTTAATTCAATGTTTCCTACAAATGAGTTTTCTATGTAAACAACAATATTACCATTTTCTTTATACATATCGATAATTAAAACTTTATCATTAGTTTGTACAGTTGCTTCTAATGCATTATCAATTAAAATTCCAAGTATCTTACATATTTTATAATATAATTTAGAATTACACATTTCTAAATTTTCTTTTATTTCATCTGAAATAATTAAACTAAAATCTATATCATTCACTTCTATATTAGCAAGTTTATAATAAATAATACCTTTTATTCCACTAGGGAGTTTAGATAACTTAGCATAAAAATTAGATTTTTTAAACTGATATTCATTAATAATATCATCTAATAAATTTTCATATTCAGTAGATGATTTATTTTTATTGCTTTTAAGTACTATCAAATTATTTAACATTTCATGTCTATTAATTCTATCTTTTTCTAGCATCTTTTCATACTCTTCCATCAAATCTATCAAAGCCTGTTGTTCTTCTTTAGCAGACTTATTTTTAAAATATTCAAAGATTAACAAAACACATAAAAATAAAAAGAACCCCATAAGACATAAACAGATAAAGAACATTTTAGCATTAAAATTATAAGCATTTAAATAAGCTAATATAAAAACTGTAATACATAATAAACTAACAATTAACAATACCATTTTATTTAACTGAGAATTCATAAAATCTATTAATTTATTAAGAAAATTTATAAAACTTTTAAAAGTAAAAACCACTAACATAATCATTGAATCCAAAATAGTATATAAAATTCTTATAATAGTAATATGACCAATACCCACTATAGAATCAATACTTAATATAAGTGAAGTTATAGAAATAATTGAATCAATCAAAAGTAATATCAAATATATTATAAAAAGCTTAAATAAAGTTAATGAAACTTTTTCTTTAAAAATAAATTTAAATTCTATAAATATCAAAATAAATGATACAAATATTTTAAAAACTGAAAACACATAATAATTATTTATAAAAGAAATAACACTTACAATAAGTAATATAATTCTATCAAATTTATTAATTTTAAGTGAGAAACCAGAAATATCAGCATAACTTTTAGCAAGCACATAAAAATTAAAATAAATGACTATAAATGCAAGAAGATAAATAAAATACATCATTTATTACACAACTCCTTCTTATGTGTCTTTGATAAAAATTGTGCTTCCATACCATTATCAAATATAACTTTTCCCTCATTCCATACATAAGCATCAACTCTTCTAGTATTAACAATACATGCCTTATGAGTAAAAACAAACTCAGGAGGCAGTAATTCTTTAACTTTAATCAAAGTCATTGGAATTTTATGCTCATTTTTATCAGTAACAATCACACTTTTTCTTTCAATCGTATCCTTATAAATATATAAAATTTTATCATAATCAATTGAATAATCTACTTTACCTATCTTATATTTAAAATTCTTTCTTATTTTTAATTGTTCAAAACAAATATCAAATAACTCATTTAAATTCTTTTGAGCTTCAAACTGTTTATTTACAAAATCTAATATCTGTAATCTTTGTTTAAAAGTATCAAAAGCCATTCCACCATTAACAGTAAAAATTATAATTGGACTAATCCAATCATAAGCCCTTATATTTCTTGCAACTTCAATAGCAGTTGTCTTTGGAAGTTCAAAGTCTAATATATAAATATAATTAGAATCGTGATTTTTTATTAAATCATATAAATCTTCTGTTACATCATTAAACATTAAAATATCAAATTCATATTTATTCTTCATCATATAATTAAGAATTATTTCCTTAGTCTTTTTCATATGATGTGGGTTATCCTCAACAATTACAAAATTTACCATAAAAACCAACTCCATTTTATTCATTTAAAATGATATCATTTAATTTTAAAAGATAACAGGGAGTGATAGGTCCATTTTTTAAATTTTTTCAAAAAAAATAGAGATATTACTCTCTATTATAAATCACTTAACTTAAGTGAATAAAAGTTTTCAGGATCTATTAATGAACCTTTATAATAAACTTCAAAATGAAGTGATGTTTTATAATTTGCATTAATAGAAGATGTTCCACTAGCGCCTATTACTTGACCTTGTGTAACACTATCTCCCTCTTTTAATGTTAACTTATCAATACCTTGATATACACTTATAATTTCTTTTTCATGCTCTATTTTAACTATATTACCAAGTATATCGTCTTTTTCTACAGATATTACTTTACCTGGTAAAACACTTAAAACTTCAAATTGATTTTCACTTATATAGTCTACTCCTGAATTTTGCATATAAGTATTTTCATAAAATATAATTGAATCTTCTTGTTTCTTTTGATCTGCTTCAAAATCATAAAAATACCTTCCAATTGTTACATCTGTTGCTTTATAAGGTCTTATAATTGTATCTTGTGTTGTAGTTGTAGTATCTGAATTTTCTTCTTTATTTACTGGAACACTTCCACTATCTAACAAGCCTTTAACAGAATAAGTAAAATCTTTTTTCTCAGTTAAATAATTATTAATTCCAACTCCTGTTAATACAATACAACCAATTACAGATATAACCGCAATTAAATATATCCCAGGTACAAATAATTTTCTTAAATTTAACTTTTTCATTGCTCACACTCCTATTTATAATGTGAACAATAATTATTAATTTATACACTTATATTTTTGATATTTCAACACCTGTATAATAATGCTTTAATATGTCTTCATACTTGTAACCTAATTTTGCCATTTCATTAGCGCCATATTGACTCATTCCAACACCATGACCATAACCTTTTGTATTAATATAAACTTTATTATCTTTTCTTGTTATTTCTACATCTGTACTTCTAAGACCTAAAAGTGTTCTAAAATTAGTT
>CANPXI010000048.1 GCA_947585885.1 uncultured Bacilli bacterium | reverse complement strand
AACACTAATTATATGTGTGTGCTTTTTTTAAGGAGTAATAAATGAATAATATAGAACAAGAATTATATAAATTATCATTAAAAGCTTATAAAAAAAATGAAGTTCCTGTCGCAGCTTTAATAACTTGTAATAATAAAATAATTTCTAAAGCATACAATTCTAGAAAATCAACATCAAATCCACTTAATCATGCTGAAATTAAAGCAATTTTAAAAGCTACAAAACGTTTAAAAGATTGGAGATTAGATGATTGTGATTTATATGTAACTTTAATACCTTGTCATATGTGTTTAGAAATTATAAAAGAAGTTAGAATTAAAAATGTTTATTATTATTGTGATAATTTGAAAAATATTAACTTAAAAACAAATCTTATAAAAATTGATAATTTATATTCTATAAAAAACTCTGAGTTATTAACAAATTTTTTTAAAAAAATTAGATAAATTTATAGGTTTATAGAGATTTAAATGATATAATTTTTACAGGAGGTTTAATCTTATGTCTTATACCGCTTTATATAGAAAATATAGGCCTAATAACTTTAAAAATGTATATGGTCAAGATGTTATAGTAGAAATTTTAAAGAATTCTATTAAAAATAATCATATTTCACATGCATATTTATTTACTGGACCACGCGGTACTGGAAAGACCAGTATTGCTAAGATATTTGCTCATGCAGTTAATTGTGAAAATTTTACTGATGATATATGTAATGAATGTAATACATGTAAGTTTTTAAATGAAAATGATTCTGATATTATAGAAATAGATGCTGCAAGTAATAATGGCGTAGATGAAATACGTGCTTTAAGAGAAAATGTTAAACTTTTACCTACTTTTTGTAAATATAAAATATATATTATTGATGAGGTTCATATGTTATCAACAGGAGCTTTTAATGCATTACTAAAGACTTTAGAAGAACCACCAAAGCATGTGATTTTTATATTAGCCACTACTGAACCAAATAAGATTCCATTAACAATTTTGTCAAGATGTCAGAGATTTGACTTTAATAAAATTGATATGCAATCACTTATCAACAGATTGAAATTTATTTTACAATCTGAAGAAAAAAATATATCTGATGATGTAGTTAATTATATTGCTGAATTAAGTGATGGTGGTTTAAGAGATGCAATTAATTTATTAGATCAGGCTTTATCACTTAATAATGATAATTTAACTATTGAAGATATTGATAAAATAAGTGGTAATGTATCAAAATCTACTATAACTAAGTTATTTGATTATTTGTATAGTTCAGATTATAAAAATTTACTTGAGTATATTGATAAATTATTCTTAAATGGCCGAAGTTATGTAGATATTGTTAACTCTATGTTACTTTTCCTAAGAGACTCTATTATTAATTCTCAAGTTAAAGATTATTTTGAAAGTGACTATTCTAAAAGTTTAAGTAAATATTTTATTTCTTCTGATTTAACAATAAAAATTACTAATATTTTAAATGAACTTGTAAAAGAACTTAAAAACACTAATGATCAAAAATTATTATTTGAAATATATATTATGCATCTTGTAAATATTATTAACGAAAAAGGTGAAACTTATAAACACTTAGAAGAAAAATTATCAACATTAAAAAATAATAATTCACAGGTAAAACAAGATGATAACAGTAATGAAGAAGAAAAGATTCAAGTTAATGACAGTAAAAATGAAGATAATAATACTGAAATATTGAAAGAAGAAAATTTGGAGGATGAGAAAAATATTTTTAACGAAATTCCAAATGAAATAAATAATGAAAGCACAAGTTTAGAAAGATTAAAAGATATTAGAATAAATAATGCTTTTTCAGAAGCTAATAAAGAAATCTTGAAAAGACTTAATAACGATTATGATAGAATTAATGATTACATATCTAATAAAAATTATAATAAATTAGCTGCGTTATTGTTAGAAGGAAAGATTGTGGTGGCTTCTAATGAGTATTTATTGTTTTCATTTGATGAAGAGTCATATGTTAATAGTTTTGATGTTAATTATAAGCAAATTGAAATATTTTTAAATGAAGTTTATGATCAAATGTTTAAAATAGTTGCAGTTTCTTCTAAAAAATGGGATGAATTGAGAAATGAGTTTATTTTAAATAAAAAAAATAATATTCCATATGTTAAAATTGATGAAAATGATGTAAAATTAGATATGAGTGATAATTTAAGTGAATTAGAAAACTCTGCGTTAGATATATTTGGTGAAAATACTATAAGTGTGAAATAGGAGGAATTTTTATGAATATGCAAAATTTAATGGCTCAAGCACAAAGGGTGCAAAGAGAATTAGAAAAAGCTAATGCTGAAATCGAAGGAACAACTTTTGAAGGTGAAAGTGGTGCAGTAAAAACATATTTAACTGGTAATATGCAAGTTACTAAAATTGAAATTCTTGATGAAAGTGTTTTATCTGATAAAGAAATGTTACAAGATATGATAATGGTTTCTATAAATGATGCATTAGGTAAAGTTGCAAAAATGAAAGAAGAAAAATTAGGTAAGTATACAGGTGGACTTGGAGGATTATTTTAATAAATGATTTATCCAAATGAATTTCAAGAATTAATGGATGGATTTAAAAATCTACCTGGAATTGGTGATAAGTCTGCTGAAAGATATGTGTATGCTATTGATTCACTTGATGATGAAGTAGTAAATAAATTTTCTGAGAGTTTAGTAGAATTTAAGAAGAAGATTAGAAAGTGTTCTGTATGTGGGCATTTAACTAATCAAGAGGTATGTCCTATTTGTTCATCTAATAATAGAGATAAATCTACTATATGTGTAGTAGAAGATTCAAAAAGTGTTTTTATGTTTGAAAAAACTGGTAAGTTTAATGGAATATACCATGTTTTAGGTGGACTAATATCTCCAATTGATGAAATAAATCCTGAAGATATAAATATTTCTTCTTTAATTAAAAGAATAGATGATACTGTAAAAGAGGTAATCATTGCTTTAAATCCATCAGTTGAAGGTGAAACAACTTCTTTATATATTCAAAAGCTTTTAGATAAAAAAGATGTTAAGGTTTCTAGACTTTCTTATGGTTTACCAGTTGGTGGTGATATTGAATATTTAGATCCACTTACTATAATAAGAGCAATTGATGATAGAAAATTTTTATCATAATTAGTAAATAAAAGAAATACAATTTATTGGAGGAAAGTTATGCAATATTTTGTATTAATCATTAGAAAATTAGTAATTGCTATTTGTATGCTTTATACATTTGATGTTATAGTAAATAGTGTAGGAGTTATAGTGCCTATAAATGTTGCAACGATTGTTATTGTAACTTTTCTTGGACTTCCTGCAATATTTGGTTTATTAGTATTACAGAACTTTATGTAGGATGTGATTTTATGAAAGATGTTTTAAATACTTATTTTGAACGTTTGGCTAATAGTAATAGAATGAGTCATGCTTTTTTGATATGTAATACTTGTTTAGATAATCTTAAAGAAGATCTTAGTGATATTCTTTCTGATTATTTTTTTGATTATAAAGTAGATATATTTAATAATTCTGATATTTTTATAATAAGACCAAAAAATGGACTTATTGTTAAAGAGGATATTATTTTTTTACAATCGGAATTTAAAAATAAATCTCAATTTAATAAGAATAGGGTTTATATAATTGATCAAGCTGAAAAAATGAATGATTATGCTGCGAATTCTTTACTAAAGTTTTTAGAAGAACCAGAAAGTGATGTTTATGCTTTTTTGATAACAAGTAATATTAATAAAGTTATGAGCACTATAAAGTCTAGATGTCAGATAATAATATTAAATGATGAAAATATTTTTAATTTAGAAAAAATTGATAGTGAAATTGTAGATAAAATAATTGAATTTATTAGTTTATTTGAAAATGAAAAGTTATCTTCATTGGCTTTTATTAATAATTATATTGATAAAAAGGATGATAAAGAAAATATAAAGCTATATTTAACTATTATTAAATATTTTTATAGAGATGTATTAAATTATATGATTTATGAAAAGATTAATGCTTTTATTAAATATGATAGTTATATAAAACAAATTTCAAAGTTAAATAATGTTAAAAATATAATAGATAAATTAATTCTTTTAAATAAGTATGAAAATATGGTAGAATATAACGTAAACCTAAATTTATTTTTAGATAATTTAATTATAGAAATGGAGGAAGCAAGTTATGAATAATGTAGTCGGTGTATCTTTTAAGCCAAATGGAAAAATATATTTTTTTAGTTCAAATGGTTTAGATATTAAAGATGGAGACGTTGTTATAGTTGATACTGAAAAAGGACAACAATTAGCAAATGTTATAATGGCTAATATTTTAAATAAAGAAGTTATACCTGATATGAAAAATGTTATTAGAATAGCAACAAAAGCAGATATTAATGTTTTTGAAAAAAATAAGGCAGATGCTATGAAAGCTTTAACTAAGGCAAAAGAGATTGCTGAATCTTTAGATTTAAATATGAATATTCTTGATGCTAATTATACTTTAGATCGAAGTCAGTTATTATTTTATTTTTTAGCTGATGGTAGAGTAGATTTTAGAGATATGGCTAAAGAGCTTGCCGCTATTTATAAAACTAGAATAGAACTTAGACAAATTGGAGTTAGAGATAAGGCTAAAGAAGTATCTGGTATAGGACAATGTGGGCGTGAATTATGTTGTTCATGTTTCTTGAAAGATTTTATGGAATCTGTAACAATTAACATGGCTAAAAATCAAAATATTTCGTTAAACCCATCAAAAATAAATGGTCAATGTGGAAGATTATTATGTTGTTTAAATTACGAAGATGATGTTTATACAGAAAATAGAAATGGTATGCCAAATATTGGTGAAGAGGTTGATACTGATAAAGGGCATGGTAAGGTTATATCTTTAGATATTTTAAAAAGAACTTATACTGTTTTGTTAGATGATGAAAATGATACAAAGTATGAGGTGGTTTTACCTAGTAAGTGTGATGAGTGTGAAAAATGTAGTTAATGATTTAGTTGGATATGATGATTTAAAGATAATACAAAATAGTGAATATTTTAATTTTAGTTTAGAGTCTGTATTACTTCCAAGATTTTGTAATGTAAAAAAGAAAGGTATGAAAATTATTGATTTATGTACTGGTAATGCTCCTATACCACTTATTTTGAGTACAATGACTGATTCTAAAATAATTGGTGTTGAAGTTCAAAAGAATGTGTATGAGTTAGCAAAGGAAACTGTTAGAATTAATAATTTAGAAGAAAAAATAAATATAATTAATTTAGATGTAAAAGACATTTTTAATAGTTATAGTACAGATAGTTTTGATTTAGTGACTTGCAATCCACCATATTTTAAGTATATTTATAGTAGCAATGTTAATGAAAATGAGGTAAAATCAATAGCAAGACATGAAATTTTAGTAACTTTAGAAGATGTGATAAAAATTGCAAAAAAATTACTTAAAAATAATGGCTGTTTTGTATTAGTTCATAGAACTGAAAGATTATCAGAGATAATAGATTTATTACAAAAAAATAATCTTGAGCCTAAAAGAATGAGGCTTATTTATCCAAAAAAAGATGCAGAATCAAATTTGGTTTTAATTGAAGCGAGAAAAAATGGTAAGGTTGGTTTAAAGGTACTTTATCCACTGATATGCCATAATGAGGATGGTAGTTATACTGATGAGATATTAGAAATGTTTAGGAGGTAATATGGTTCAAAAGAGTTTTGAAAATTCTAGTAGTAATTTATATATTGTTCCAACACCTATTGGTAATTTAAAAGATATTACTTATCGGGCTGTTGAAGTTTTAAAGAATGTTGATGCGATTTTTGCAGAAGATACTAGAGTGACAATGCAACTATTAAATAGCTTAGATATTAAAAATAAGGTATATTCTTGTCATAAGTTTAATGAGGTTCAGGCAAGTAATTCTGTTTTAAAATTATTAAAAGACGGAAAAAATATAGCTATTGTAACTGATAGGGGTACTCCATTAATAAGTGATCCTGGAAGTTTAGTTGTAAGTAATGCTATAAAAGAAAACTATAATGTTATTGCTCTTCCTGGTCCATCAGCATTATTACCAGCACTTAATATGTCTAATATATCATCAGAAAGATTCTTATTTTATGGATTTTTAAATTCAAAGGAATCAAAAAGTATTAAAGAATTAGAAATGTTAAGTAAATTAAAGTTTACAATCGTTTTATATGAAGCACCTCATAGACTTAATAAAACTTTACAAAATATTTATAAAATTATGGGTAATAGGACAATTTCTATTTCCCGGGAAATATCTAAAGTGCATGAAGAAGTTTTTAGAGGTACTGTAGAAGAAGCAATAAATTATTATGAAGACGTTAAAGGTGAAATCGTTATTGTAATTGAAAAAGATAATTCTGAAGTAGATTATGAAGAAATTTTTTTGGAAGTATTAGATTTAGTTAAAGAAGGAAAATCTTCTAAAGATGCTATAAAAGAAATTTCAAAAAAATATGAAGTAAGTAAAAATATGTTATATAATATGTATGAGGAGAGGAAATAATGAAATTAATAGTAGGGTTAGGTAATCCTGGAAAAGAGTATCAAAATACAAGACATAATATTGGATTTAAAGTTATAGATGAATATCTAGGACATGTTTATTTTAAAGAAAAATATTCTGCATTGTACTTTATGCAAGTAATGAATGGAGAAAAGGTAATATTTATGAAACCACAAACTTATATGAATGATAGTGGTCGTGCTGTTAGGCACTTTGTTAATTATTTTAAAATAAATGTAGAAGATATTTTAATACTACATGATGATATGGATTTCGATATTGGAAAATTTAAAATTAAGCAATCTGGTTCATCAGCTGGTCATAATGGTATTAAAAGTATTATAGAAAATTTAGGAACTGAAGATTTTAAAAGAATACGTATTGGTATATCTAAAGCAGAAAATGATACAATAGATTATGTACTTGGTGATTTTAATCAAGATGAAATGAAAGAAATGAGTGAAGTTATAGATCAATTAAAAAATGTTTTAGATGATTACTTTCTTATGGATTTTGATAAATTAATGAATAAATATAATTAAGGATTTAATATGATTAATGATTTATTTAATGAAAAATTTGAAAATAATTATAAAATATCTGTAACGGATAATGAAATATACAATCAATTTTTGATGTATATGTTTTTTTCGTTAAATAAAAGTTTAATTATAGTTACTCCTACTTTAAATGAGGCTAATAAATTATATTTAAATTTAAATAGTGTACTAAAAAATGTATATATTTTTCCAGATGATGATTATTTAACTAAAAAGGCAATTGCTGTTTCTCCTGAATTAACCCTTATGAGAATGAAGTTTTTAAATAATATTAATCAAAAAGAAAATAGTATTCTTATATGTCATACAAATAGTTTTTTGAAGAAATTACCTTTAAAAACTAAACTAGAGTCAAGAAAGGTAAAACTAAGTTTAAATCAGGAAATTGATAGAGACAATTTAGTAAGTGAATTAGAAGAAATAGGTTACAAAAGAGAGAGTTTGGTTACTAATACAGGAGAATATTCTGTAAGGGGTTTTGTTATTGATGTTTTTCCTATATTTGAGAATCATCCAATTAGAATTGAATTTTTTGATACTGTAATTGATGAAATTAAATATTTTGATGAAAATACACAAA
>CANPXI010000047.1 GCA_947585885.1 uncultured Bacilli bacterium | reverse complement strand
TGTGAGGGGCATTAGACAAACTTCTCACAAACAGAACAATGAAGAAAGAGAGGTACGTCGAGATGTCTACTCGACTGGTATAGAGTGAGTTTTTTATTTAAAGAGTTAAGAAGTGTTAAATTTAAAGATTTACTTAGTGATATAAAAAGTGTTAAAGGAGAAAAGAGTAGTTTTTCTGTTCTTTTTGATGTTATAAAGAGTATTAAAAAGTATGGATGTAGTGTTAAAGAGTATTTTTTGTATAAGTTTTATTTATTAAGTGATATAGAAAAAGGTACTTTTGTTACTAAGAGTATAAATGAAGATATTATAAAAAAGTATAATAATGTAGAAGACTCTAGTGTGTTTAATGATAATGTTGTTTTTTATCAAGTGTTTAAGAGTTATGTTAAGAGGGTTTTTATTGATTTAAGGCTTGTTAGTTTCAAAGAATTTAAAGAGTTTATTATAGATAAAGATAAGATAGTTAGTAAGTGTATTAATAGTGATAGTTATGAAGTTATTAATATAGATAGAGATAAGTTAAAGAATGAGTATAATGTTTTAAAGATATATAATTCCATTATGAAAAATGAAGAGTTTTTGGTTAGCAATTATATTGAGTTTAGTGATTCATATAAGATTGTTAGTTTTTTAGGAGAAGACGGGAAAGTTAATGTTCTTTGTAGTGATAAATTTGTAAGTGACGAATTAAAGAGTTATTTAAGTGATATTTCTAATGTGCTAAAGAGTGTTAGGTATGTAGAGTGGAATATAGGAGTAAGTAAGGATGGTTTTGTTTTAAATGGAGGTAAGATAGTACCTAGTTTATATGAAAATATTCAAAGTAGTGGAAAGAATCAAGGATGTTTGATAGAATATAGTAAATATATTGATATAAAGGGTGAATAAGAATGAATTTATTTATTGTGTTAGTTCTTAGTATTATTTCTATTTTGTTTTTGCTTGTAGGAACTTTAATTGTTTTTTCTACTAAGAACAGTAACAAAGTTATGACTTTTAGTGTGTCTTTAGGGTTTAGTGTTTTGATTTTACTTGGTGTAATTCATTTAATACCTGATGCGTATTCGTTTTTTAATGGAAGTTTAGATAATGTAAAAAGTATATTGTTTTTAGCACTTTTTACATTTTTAGGGTTTATTATTGTGTTTGTTTTAGATTTATTTGGAGGACATCATCACGAACACGAAGAAGATCATAGTAATTTCAATCATATCTCTTTAATTACTTGTATATTTTTAGTTATTCATAATTTGATTGAAGGAATGACTTTGTATAGTAGTGTTTTACTTAATTATGAAACTGCTGTTATTTTAACTTTAGGAATAGGACTACATAATATTCCTTTAGGTTTTACTTTATCAAGTACTTTTAGTAAGAATCATTCTAAAATAGAGACTCTTTTATATATTGTATTTATTGGTTTTTCTTATTTAATTGGTGGTTTTTTAGCATTTAAGTTTGAAAGTTATTTGGTTAGTGATTTTGTACTTGGTAGTGCTCTTATGTTTACTTTTGGTATGATTTTGTATATTGCTATTTTTGAGTTTTTACCTTTGATTAGAGAGAGTAAAGATAAAAAGACTAGAAATTTAGGATTAATAGTTGGTGTTGTTGCAATGATTTTGACTTTATTTTTATAGGAGGGGAAAGTGATTAAAGATTTTATTTACAGTTCTAGAAAATATTTGATATTATTTTTTGTTATGTTTTTGCTATGTAGTTACGCGGCTATTTTTCATTATAATGTTATTAGTAGCATAGATTTAAGTGTAAGTAATTTTGTTAGTAAGTATTTAGTTAAAGATTATTTAACACCTTTTTTTAAGTTAGTTACTAATATGGGTGGGGTATGGTTTTTTGTTGTATGTTTATTACTGGTTTTAGTATTTGTTAAAAATAAGAAGTTCTTTTATAGTATGAGTAGTAGTTTACTTTTTACTTATTTGTTAAGTGTAGTATTAAAGAATATTTATAGAAGAGAAAGACCACCCCTTAGTTTAATTAGTTTACCAAGTGATTATTCTTTTCCTAGTGGACATACAATGTGTAGTATAGTTTTTTACGGATTTTTACTATATTTAATAGGTAAGTATGTAAATAATAAGACTATTAAATGTATTCTTTATATATTAGTTATATTTGTGTTTATAAGTATAGCTTTTTCTAGAGTTTATTTAGGAGTACATCATTTTAGTGATGTTATATGTGGTTTTATATTTGGAATGTTATGTTTACTTATGTGTGTAAATTATGTTAAAATTAAGAAGATAGTTTAAGGAGAATGTATGAAGGATTTAAGTGATAAAATTATTTTATTTATTAAAGGTATTATACTTGGAGTTGCTTTTATTATTCCTGGAGTAAGTGGTGGAACTTTAGCAGTTTTGTTAGGTATTTATGAGGAGTTAATAGAAGCTGTTTCTAATTTTTATAAAGGTTTTGCTAATTTTAAAAAGTATGTTTTATATTTAATTCCACTTGTTTTAGGAGTTTTGTTTTCAATAGCTGTGTGTGCTAGAATTATAGAGTATGGTTTAGATAAAGCACCTATTATTACTATGCTTGTGTTTGTTGGACTTATTATTGGAGGTATTCCAAAGTTATTTAAGTCTGTTAGTAAGAAACCAGGAATTAAGGAATTATCAGCTATGCTTGTAGGTATTATTATTGTTTTAGTTATGTTGATTGTTGATAAGGGTACGAGTAGTGTTTCATTTGCTAATATGAAAGTAGGCGGGTATATTACTTTAGTATTAGTTGGAATGCTTGCTTCAGCAACTATGGTTATTCCGGGTATTAGTGGATCATTTACTTTGATGCTTATTGGTTATTATGAACCTATTTTAAATACTATTAATGAACTTACTTCACTAAGTAATATTGGTTCTAACTTACTTATTATTGTTCCATTTTTACTTGGAGTAGGTATAGGTATTATACTTATAGCTAAGATTATTGAATACTGTTTAAAGAAATACCACGACATTACTTATTATGTTAATTTAGTTTTAATAGTTTACATCTAGTTATTGGTATAGTACTTATGTGTATTGATTCATTACTTGTTTATAAAATATTTGAAAAATAATTGCATATTATATAATAAATGTGTTATTATATTTCTGACGCAGACATAGTACAATGGTTAGTATGTGGCCTTGCCAAGGCTAAGATGCGGGTTCGATTCCCGTTGTTTGCTCCAATTGATATTTATCCCCGTATTTACGGGGTTGTTATATTTTTACCTACTATTTACCTACTATTTTTCAATATTTTTATTAAAAAGTGACCAAAAGCATTGATAATATAATCATATTATTTTAAATTTCTTTTTTTCTAATTTTAATTTGATCATCACTTTTAAGTAAATCTTCATATTTTCTTAATACTTCTTCAGTTTTACTCTTTTCATATCTAAAATCTTTTAATAAATTTGCTATATTTTCACTATCATTTGATACAATATAATTGTTTATTTTCTCTTTTTTAAGTTTTTCAAATTCTCTTAAAACCAAATCGATATTAGGTTCTAGTTGTCTAAAAATATTTGTTATATCAATATGTTCTTTATCCAAATATTGATATGAAATTAATTTCAAAAGTAACTTGATAAATATTTCAGTTTCCCTATTATAAGAAATAAATTCAACACTATTTGGTATGTTATCTTCATAAAATAAACTAAAACCACATATTGCACAGACATGTATAGAATCACTCTTTAGAAAAACTTCATGATTACAAATAAATGGATTAATTTTACCATCTAAATAAGACTTAGGATTAAATGGTTTGCGAGTATGAGTGTTATCACTTTCCATAACAGCTTTTTTAATTAATAAATTAAGTTTATCAATAGATAAATTTTTATCAAAATAATTTTCATTCATTTATATTTCTCCTTTCATAATTGTATTATATAGTGATTTTTGATATAATTATAATACATATTATTTATATAAAACATAACTGGAGGTTATAATAATGAATATTGATTACGAACTATATAGAGTATTTTATTATGTTGCAAACTTAGGTAATATAACTTTGGCAAGCAATAAACTTAATATTTCTCAGCCTGCAGTTAGCAAAGCAATTAAAAATTTAGAGAATCAACTAGGCGGGAATTTATTTATACGTACTAGAAAAGGAGTTAAATTAACTAGTGAAGGTGAAGAATTTTATTATTATATTAGTCAAGCAATGGAATTTATAAAAAGTGCAGAGAATAGATTTAATGAACTTATTAATTTAGAAATTGGAGTAATAAAAATAGGCATTAATACTACTTTAACTAAAAAATTTTTATCACCATATTTAAAAGTATTTCATGATAAATATCCAAAAATAAATATTAAAATTATTACCGGTATTACAAATGAGTTAATATCACAATTAAGGAACGGTTTGATAGATATTCTTATTTTAAATGTAAGTGATAAGAATTCGTTTAATGATATTGAAATTCAAAAAGTTAAAAAAATTCAAGATTGTTTTGTTGTTGGAAACAAATATTTTAATTTACTAGATAAGAAATTAAGCCTTAAAGAATTAAATAATTATCCTTTAATTTTACAGAATAATGGAACTAATTTAAGAGATTTTTTAAATGAGGTTGCTAATAAATATAACGTTTCATTAAATCCGAGCATGGAACTTGCTAGTTTTTCATTAGTTGTAGAATTTACTAAAATAGGTTATGGTATTGGATATGTTACAAAAGAATTTGTGGAAAAAGAATTAAAAAATAATGAATTAGCAGAATTAAAAATAAAAGAAAAGATTCCAAATAGATATATAGGTGTTGCAGTATCTAAAAAACATTTTCCTAATTTTTCTGCTAGAAAATTAATAGAAATAATTAATAATCAGAACACATTAATAAATTAAAAGGAGATAATATGGATTTAATATCAAAAAAGTTTAATGAATTATCTACTACTGAAATATATGAAATATTAAAATCAAGGTTAGAAATATTTGTTATGGAACAAAATATTCATTATCAAGATATGGATAATATTGATTATAATAGTTTACATTGCTTTTTTATGGAAGATAATAGGGTAATAGCATATCTTCGAGCATTTTATCAAGATGATAATAAAGACATTGTTAGAATTGGTAGAGTATTAACTTTAAAACATGGAAATGGTTTAGGTAAAGCTTTGATGGAACAAAGTTTGAAATCTATTAAAGAAAAAATGAAATGCAAAAAAATAAGAATGGATGCTCAAAAGCATGCGGTGGGTTTTTATGAAAAATTTGGATTTAAAGTTGTTTCTAGTGACTTTTTAGAAGAAGGAATTGTTCACGTGGTTATGGAATTAGAAATGTAATGTAAATTATAAGTAGAAGTTTAATTTGTTTTTAAATAAAAAGAATTTTAATCAAAATGCGATTAAAATTCTTTTAGTTTTTGTTTAAATTTTTTATTTGTTAGTAATATGATAAGTATTATTCCTAATACTATAGAATATGCAATATTATAATATATTGTTTCTCCTGTATCTGGGTTTTCTATAGGTTTATCATATTTGTTTGTTAATGTAATAGTGCAGTTTTTGTTAGTTTCACATATTCCATTTTCTCCATTATCACTTGTTACATTTGTTAAGTGAGAACTATCAGTTTCTCTGACTTTATATTTATATGGTCCTTCATCATTTCTTGAAGGAAGATCATAAAACGTATAAGACCAATTATTACTACTATCTAATTTTACATCTTTTTCTAATATTTCCTCATTATTATTTGCATCAATTCTTATTAAGTTTATTAATATATTTTTTGGTAGTAGTTTATTGCTTTCTGTTATGAATTTTTTGTTTACTGTTAAATCAATGTCTTCTTTTACACCAAAATCTATTACATTATTTGTAAATATTCCTCCACCATGACGAGTAGCGTGATTATTAGTTATGATAAGTGATGCTTCTCTTTCATCTATTTCGTTATTACCGTGAAGTGCTGTTAATTTTTTAGTTCCATCGCTACCTTCTTCTCCTTGTAAATAAAATCTATCTGCAAGTAAGTAATTATTATTAGAGTAACGTTTACTGCTTTCGTCTTTATACCAATCTATTTTACGTCCAGCCCAGCTACGAGTACTTACTTTTAATGAAGTTCTATTACTTTTACCGCCATATTGTTTATTTTCTGTTGAATCTCCTTCATATAAAATGTCATCTCCTGCTGATTTTAGTGTTTGTGACTTGTTTCCATAGTTCCATTTATAAAAGACATCATTTGTTGCAGTATTACCATAGATTTCACTACCTAAAGTTGAGTATAGGTTTGTTACTGATTGAGGACATAACCATATTCCTCCACCACGAGAAGCTGTGTTGCCTGTGATAAGAGCTTTTTTAAGTACTAAAATTGCTTTAGGATTTGTCCAAGTATAACCATAGTATATGGCACCTCCATCTGCAGCATTGTTACCAATAAATTCTCCAGAATTGATTTGAAAGTCAACATTAACATCATCTACAAATGTTATGTTTATTCCTCCTCCAGCACCACAGTATTCACTATTACATATTTCAGGGTCTTCTGCAGTATTATAATTTATTTTATTGTTATTAAATATTACTTTATAGTCTTTTTGTTTATCATCAATTATGGTAAATATACCGCCACCCCAGATAGATTTATTGTTTATAATAGTGTTATTATTAAAGGTAACTGAAGTGTTAAAAGTATAGATACCTCCTCCAGAAGGGGTTGTAGTATAATCACTTTTAATAGCAGTATTACCATCGATTTTTATATTTTGTAGAGTTAAATTTGAGTTATAAGCATATATTCCTCCACCATAAAGTTCACTTTGGTTTTTAGTTATGTTTCCGCCTTTTATAGTAGTAGTGGTATCTTTGCTTCTTAGGGAACTAATGAAATATAATGCTCCACCTCTTATTCCTTTGTTTTCTATAAAGTCGTTATTTTCAAATAATACATCAGATGAATTTGATTCTGTAAATACTGCTCCACCATAAGTTGTTGCTTCATTATTTTTAAATTTAGAGTTATTAATATTTACTGTTGATGATTCACTATAAATTGCTCCACCATTTGATGCTTTATTGTTTATAAATTCACTATTAGTTATAGTAGTATTAACATTTACATTATATAGAGCACCACCATTATTTAATGCACTATTATTTTTAAATGTGTCTTTATCAAAAGTTACTTTAGATCCTAAGTTATATATAGCACCACCTAAATTAGCAGTATTGTTTTCTAGTGTTACATTATTTATAGAGCCTGTTACGTCATTATTTAGATATATTCCTCCGCCTTGTCTAAATAGTGATGTAGCACTAGTATAGTTGTTATTTGATACTTCACTGTTACTTATTTCTATATTAGTGTTTTCAGCGTATATTCCAGCACCTCTTAATGTTCCTGCTGAAGCATCAATTATATTTTCATTAATATTAGAATCATTTATTTTAAGAGTGCCACCTTTTACAGCAAGGCCTGCACCAGAAGTTGTTTTTGAATTATTTATTATAGTATTATTTGTAATATTAGAGTTATTTATAGTTAAGTTAGTGTTTTCAGTATAGATTGCGCCTCCTAGAGCATCAGTTCTACTACTAGTACTTATAGCTACTGTATTATTTGTAAAGTTTGAATTTTCAATTAAGACGTTTCCGCCTTCTAAATAAAATACTCCACCGCTTGAAGCAGATTTATTGTTTGTAAATGTACTATTAGTTAT
>CANPXI010000046.1 GCA_947585885.1 uncultured Bacilli bacterium | reverse complement strand
TATGGAAGAATATTATCCTAAGGAAGAACAAGAAAAATATGGAGTTGTTGGAATAGAAATAAAAATAATTGATGAAGGAAAGTGATAAAAATGAATGAAAATAAAACAAACATCAACTGGTATCCAGGACATATGGCTAAAACTAAAAGAGAGATTAGAGAAAAAATTGATTTAGTGGATGTTGTAGTATGTGTATTGGATGCTAGAATACCTAAGAGTAGTTTTATACCAGATATAAATGATTTTACTTTAAATAAAGAAAAGATTATTGTTATGAGTAAGTATGATTTATGTGATGAGGAAAAGACAAGAGAATGGAAAAAGTATTATGAAGATTTAGGGTATAAAGTAGTTTTTAGTGATATAAATGATAAAAATGTTAAGAAAGAATTATTAAGTGTTATTAATAGTTCTATGAAGAGTATTAATGAAAAAAGAAAAGAGAAGGGGTTATTACCTAAAAAAGCAAAGGTTATGATTGTTGGAGTATCTAATGTTGGAAAGAGTACTTTAATTAATAAGCTTGTAGGTAAAAATGTAGCTAAAAGTGCAAATATTCCTGGTGTTACTAAAAATATAAGTACTATAAAAATTGATAAAGATGTTGATTTAATAGATACTCCTGGTGTATTATGGCCTAAATTTGAAGATATGGAAGTAGCTCTTAATTTAGCAAGTATGAATATTATTAAGGAAGATGTGTTACCAGTAGATGAGGTGGCTATTCATATTTTAGATAAGTTAAATAGTTTTTATAAAGATAAATTATTTAAATATTTTGGTATTGATTGTTTTGATAAAAATGATTTAGAAAATGCATATAATATGATAAGCAAATATAAAAATATTCCTATGATAAATGGGGAAGTTAATTATGATAAAATTAATTATTTAATTATAAATTCTATAAAAAATGGTAGTTTAAGTAAAATAACATTTGACTAATTGTATTTAATATGGTATACTTAAAAAGTTGCAAAGGGGGAGACGTTTATGTCTTATAAGTATAATAATTATAGATATGATAGTTATAAAGAAAAATTGATTTTAGATGAAATTAGAAATATTTCTAAAGAATATCATATAGGAGATTCATCATTTTTGATGAGAATAAAATCTTTCTATGTTAATAATCCTAATGTTACTTTAGGTAATATTTCAAAAAATATGGCATTTATTAATTATATTTTAAGTAGTTTAGGATATGAAAAAGAAGATGCAGTAACATTTATGGTAAAAAATAGAAATATGATTATGACTAATTATAGTGATTTAAGATTTAGATTATCTATATTTTATCATTTTGGTCATTTTGATGAAGTTTTTTATAAAAAATTTCATTTATTAAGTACTGATTCATATAATTTAGGAACTAGAGATATATTTGCTATTTTTTCTCATAATCCAAATATTACTCTAGATGAATTAGTTAGGTTAAAAGATAATCTTTCTGTTAATGAGAAAAAGGAATTAAGATTATTACATTATTTAGATAGAGAAACTATTTTAGAATTTGATAGTGAGTTGTTAGATTTTATTAAGGCTAATAGAAAAGAAAATATGATAAATAAATTAAAAAGTACTAAATAACTAGTACTTTTTAGTTCTCATTTGTTTGTTCATCTATTATTTGTTCATCATTATCTTCTTCATTTTCTGTTTCTTCATTTATATCTGTATCGGTATTATCTTCAGGTATTTCATTTTCGTCTATATAATTATCTTGTTTTACTATATAGTTATCTAAGTTAATTCTTATTATGTAATTTTCTTTATCTAAAGTATATGAAATTCCATCTTCTAATTTATAATTTAGTGTATCACCATTATTAAATAGTGGGTAAGTATCTCCTTCTTCTTGACCTTTAGTGATTGCAACTGAATCTGCTAATACCATTGTTATTATTCTACTTAAAGAATCATTTGAACTTACGGTTATTTCAAGATAACCTCTTTTTAATTTATAAATATATTCGTCTTCTAGTATTCCATCTGTTTTAACTATTATTTTTTTACCTTTAACTGAGGCAGTTATTTTTGTATTAACTTCTTCATAATTTCTAATTACAGTAGCATTATTAAATAGAGTAGTTATGTTTTGTAAATCGCTCTTGTAAATATTTAATATTCTGTTATTATAGATAAGACCCATAATTCCAAGTATTAATGAGATTAAAGCTATTGTTCCCCAGAATATACTTCTTATAATATTTTTGTTCATATAAATTCTCCCTTTATTCTATAATCATTATAAAATAAAATTTATTAAAAAGAAAGAAAAAATAATCAGATTTACTGATTATATACTTCTCATTTTATCCATATCTTTATATGGATTTTCTTTATCAATTCTATCTGTGAACATTATTCCATCTAAGTGATCAATTTCGTGTTGAAATGCAACTGATATTTCTTCTCTTACTCTTTCTTCTTTGTAGTTACCATCTATATCATAAAAACCAACTGTTATTCTTGCGTGTCTTCCGATTATTCCTTCAACCTCTCTATTAACGCTTAGGCAGCCTTCACCTTCTTCTACATATATAAGTTCACTAGAGTAGGACAATATTTTAGGGTTTATTACTGTGTATTCAGTAAAAGAGCCATCTTCATTTTTATATGAAATTACAAATATTCTTTTTAGTTTACCTAGTTGAGGAAAAGCAAGTCCCATTCCAGCTCTTAATTTTAATTTTTCTGCTTGTTCTTCATCTTGACTTAGTCTTAAGTAGTCGATAGCGTCTTTTATTAATTTTTTATCTTCTTTTGATAAAGGAAATTCTACAGGTTCACTTTTCATATGAAGAATTTTTTCTTTTTCATCTAATATATCACTGGTTTTAAGCATTTTATCACCCCTTTTAGTGCTTATATTGTACTAAAAAAAACACAAAATTGCAAGGGTTATATTGACATTTTGTATTAAATATGATACAATTTATATCAGTTGGGGGTTATGGTATGTTTGGTGATGGTGCGAATATTGATGTATGTTTAGATAGAATTAGAAATTCTAAATCTCCTATTAAATTAATTTTTTCATTAATTAAAGAAAATGAAGATGGGTTAATTAATAGATTACTTACTAGATCAATTCAAATTTCTGATATTACTAGTGCTAACTATATTTATAAAGCTTTAATATTGGGCAAAGTTTATAGATGTAATAGATTTATTGAAAGAGTTGCAGATGGAACATACGAAGATATGTTAGGAAGTATGGATTTAGATAATAAGGTAGATTTAGTAGAAGATTTAATTATTAAAGATAAATATCTTTCTTCAAGTAGTGATGCAATAGAAGGAATTAGAGTATTAAAAAATGAGATATTAAATGAATTAGATGAAAAGGAAAAAATGCTAATAAAAATGAAGAGTTAAAAACTCTTCATTTTTAGTTATTATTATAGTTTAGGAAACCAGCACCAAATACTACTACTAATAATATGAATAATACTAAAATTATAGCAGCACCATAGCCATATCCACCATTACCGTATCCACCGTAGCCATAACCCATGTTTCCATAATTTGGACAACAGTTATTGTATCCGTATCCGTTACCGTATCCACCACTATATCCGTAATAATACATAGTTTACCTCCTTTAACTATCTATAATAATGTATGGCTTTTTTTGTTTTTTGACATTGGAAATACCTATTTTGTTAAAATTCAATTTAAATTTATTTGTATTTGTGATATATTAATAATAGATAGGATATGAAGAAGACAAGTATATTTGATAAAATTGATAAACCTTTAATTATTATGTGTATTTTTTATAGCATAGTAGGTGCTGTTATAGTGCTATCAGCTTCAAGCGTTAGTGCTGTTTTAGAGTATGATCAAAGTCCATATTATTTCTTTATTAGACAAGCTATATTTATTTTTGTGAGTTATTTTATTGGTGTTTTTATTGTTTTAAGAACGCCTATAAAAAGGTATAAAAAGTATCTTCCAATAGCGCTTATAGGGGTTTTAGTTTTACTTATTTATTTGATTATTTATGGGGAGATAGTAAATGGCGCACGTTCGTGGATAGATTTAGGCATTTTTAGTATACAACCTAGTGAGTTTGCTAAAACTTTATTAGTTATTTATATGGGTATTTTTTATGGTGAAATGATAAATAGCGATAGAGTTAAAAGTAAATATTCATTTTTTATACCTTTAGCATATGCGATTATTGTATTTTTGCTTGTGGCACTTCAACCAGACTTAGGTACTGCTTTAATTATAGGTGGAGTAGTTTTTCTTACTTTTATGGCAATTCCATTTAAACAAAATCAGCTTATTAGAACTTTAAAAATTGTTTCTGGTACAGTAGCTGTTATTGGTGTTGTATTTATTTTGTCAGGTTCTTCACTTTTAACTGAAACACAAAAGAGTAGACTTACATTTAAAGAACCTTGTACTAGATATACTGAAGATACTGGGTATCAAGTATGTAATGGTTTTATTGCTATACATAATGGTGGACTTTTTGGAGTAGGACTAGGTAATTCTACACAAAAGTATTTGTATTTACCTTATGCTCATACTGATTTCATATTTCCTATTGTAGTTGAAGAATTAGGACTAGTTTTTTCTATTTTCTTTATTATTGGGTATGCGTTTATACTTTATAGAATTGTAAAAATTGCAAAAGAAAGTTATCTTCTTAGAAATTCTATTATTTGTTATGGAATAGCATTATATATATTTTTACATATTGCAGTTAATCTTTTAGGAATACTCGCTTTAATTCCATTAACAGGAGTACCAGTACCATTCTTAAGTTATGGTGGTAGTTTTACAATGAATGTTATATTATCAGTGTTTTTAGTAGAGAGAATATGTGTGGAAAATAAAATTGCTAAAAGAAAATTAGAAATGTCTAAGATTTAGGTGAATTATATGAAGAAGTTTTTTAATAATTTAAAATTTGTTTGGACATATAGTGATAAAAGTATTATAAAACTTTTATTGTTTTTCGTTTTAAATATTATTAACTTATTTATAGTTATTATTTTACCTTTAATAACTGCTAGAATTATTGTATCTATTACGGATAATGTTATTTATCAGTTGATTATTTTTTCTATTTTGTATTTTGTAATTCAATTACTTGTAAATGTTGTTAGGTATTTTTCTAATTTAATCTCTATTAAAATTTATAAAGATGTTATAGAATCATTGTATGTTTTAATGGGTAGTGAGATTTTAAAGTTAGAAAACACTGAACTTGATTATAATGGCAGTGGTGTTTTTATAGAAAGGGTTACTAAAGATTTAGAAGAGGTAGTTGAAATATTTTCTTGGATAAATAATGAAATAACTAATTTAGTAAAGCAATTAGGTAAAATAGTGGCTATGTTTGTTATTAGTCCTTTATTTGCAGTTTTTACTATTTTTACTATGGTTGTGCTTCTTTTTGTTGAAAATGTTAGAATTGGAAAAATTAATATAATGGATAAATCTTATAGAAAGTTAGAAGAAAGAAGAAGTTCATTTACTTCTGAACTTGTAAGAGGGGTAAATGATATAAAAGTTTTAAATAGTGAAAAGTCATTTTTAAATAAGTTTAGTGATATTATTAATAATGTAAATAAAAATAAATATGAGATGGAAAAAACAGATAGAAATTTTGCTTCTATTTCAGAGTTTTTGATGAATATTTTTGATTTTAGTTTTTTACTTTTATATATGATTTTACTTTATTTTAAATCTATTAGTGTTACTGAAGCATTAGTACTTTTTAGTTATAGTGAGGGTATTTATAATGTTATTTATATATTTAGAGATTTACTTAATGATATTAGAACTTTTAATTTATCAAGTGAAAGAGTAAAAGAGTTACTTGGTAATAAAGTATTTAAAAAGGAAGAGTTTGGTAGTACTCATTTAAATAGAGTAGAAGGTAATTTTGAATTTAAGAATGTAAGTTTTAAGTATGATAAAAAGAAGGTACTAGATAAGTTAAGCTTTAAAGTAAAAGCAAATACAACAGTAGCTTTTGTAGGAAAAAGTGGTGTAGGAAAAACAACTATATTTAATTTACTTTGTAAAATGTATGAAGTTAGTTCTGGTAAAATATTAATAGATGGAGTAGATATAAAACTATTAGATAAAGATACAATAAGAGGAAATATAACAGTAATAAGTCAAAACCCATATATATTTAATTTAAGTATAAGAGATAACTTAAAGTTAGTAAAAGAAGATGTAACAGAAGAAGAAATGATAAGTGCTTGTAAGGCTGCTTGTTTACACGACTTTATTATGAAGTTACCAAAGAAATATGATACAGTGGTAGGAGAAGGTGGAGTAACACTTTCAGGAGGAGAAAAACAAAGGTTAGCAATAGCAAGGGCACTTATAC
Source organism: uncultured Bacilli bacterium (assembly GCA_947585885.1). Taxonomy (GTDB): domain Bacteria; phylum Bacillota_I; class Bacilli_A; order RF39; family UBA660; genus MGBC139354. Next base: position 1,387 of record CANPXI010000046.1, on the reverse strand, counting down.
AAAAAACTGAGATAATACTATTTGATGAAGCAACAAGTGCATTAGATAATGAGACACAAAGTAAAGTACAAGAAGCGATAGAGAATATGAAAGGAGAATACACAATATTAATAATTGCACATAGACTTTCAACAATAATGAATGCTGACAAAATATATTTTATAAATGATGGAAGAGTAGAAGCAGAAGGGACACATAAAGGGTTACTTAGAAGAAATAAAAACTACAGGCATTTATATGAAAGTGAACTTAAGGAGGTAGATTAATTATGATGAAAGAATTATTTTCTAATTTAAAATTTACTTCTAAATATATTAAAGGACAAAGGTTTAAAATATTTCTTCTATGTCTACTTGATATTTTAAGAGTGGTAGTTAGTACTATTTTTCCAATTTATTATTCTAAAGTAGTGGTTAGTATTACTGATAACGATTTAAAGCAAATATTTTTACTTGCAATACTTATGCTTATAATTAATACTTTTGGACTTATATTTAATCATTTTAGTATGATTATTTCAAAAAGTATTTATAATAAAGCGTTTTCTAATATACAAACTAATATAGGACACGAAGTTTTAAGATTAAAAGATGAGACTATAAAAGAATATGGAACTGGGGTATTTATTGAAAGAATAGTAAGAGACTCTTCAAAACTTGCAAATATATTTAATGATTTAAGTGATCAATTAAGTTATATTATGATGTTTATAGGTAGTTTGGTTGTTATTTTTGTTACATCTAACTTAGCATTTTTATATTTAATTTTAGGTATTATTTTATCTTATTTTGTTATTTCTTATAATACTAAGAGAATTAATAAAGAAGATAAAAAGTTTAGAAAAGTTAATGAGAAGACTTTAGGCTTTTTTAATGAAATGGTACGAGGGGCTAGAGATGTAAAGATGCTAAATAGTGAAAAGTCTTTTATAAGTAATTTTAAAAATCAAGTATTAAATACTAATAATTTAAGATATAAAATTAGAGTTTTAAATAGAAATTGTAATTTAGAAGAGAATTGTTTAGCAGATTCAGTTCAATTTGTTTTACTTCTTATTATTGCTTTACTACTTTTAAATGGTAGTTTAGTACCAGTAACTGCAATTATTGTTTGGACTTATTCTAATAATATTACTGATATTAATTATTTCTTTTCTGATTTTATGACTATGGTAAGAGACTTTAATTTATCAAGTGAAAGAGTAAAAGAGTTACTTGGTAATAAAGTGTTTAAAAAAGAAGAATTTGGTAGTACTCATTTAAACAGAGTAGAAGGTAATTTTGAATTTAAGAATGTAAGTTTTAAGTATGATAAAAAGAAAGTATTAGATAAATTAAGCTTTAAAGTAAAAGCAAATACAACAGTAGCTTTTGTAGGAAAAAGTGGT
>CANPXI010000045.1 GCA_947585885.1 uncultured Bacilli bacterium | reverse complement strand
TGTAAGTGAGGTAGAACTAGAAACAACTAACAAAATAGATAAAACTAGAATATTCATAAAAGGTGGTAAACTTATAGAAGAAACTATTTCTAATATAAATGAAGGAACCACTGTAACAGTAAGAAACATATTTTATAACACCCCAGCAAGACTAAAATTTTTAAAAAGTTTCTATACTGAACTTAATAATGTAGTTTCACTAATAGAAAAACTAAGTCTTAGTAACCCTCACATAAGTTTTACATTACTAAGTGAAGGTAAAGAATTACTAAAAACAACCGGAAGTAATGACTTACTTAAAACAATTCACGAAATCTATGGCTATAATGTAAGTAAAAATATGATAAAAATAAAAGGAAGCAACTTAGACTATGATATAGATGGCTACATAAGTAACATAAACATAAATAAAAGTACAAAAACAAATATGACAACACTAGTAAATGGAAGAATAGTAACAAACTCATATGTAAATAGAATAATAAAAGATGCATATCACACATACTTAGCAGAAACAAAATACCCAGTTGTAGTAATAAATATAAATGTAGACCCTACTATTGTAGACGTAAATATCCATCCAACTAAACAAGATATTAAATTTAGTAAAATGGACACACTAGAAGAACTACTATTTAGTCTAATAAGAACTGCTCTAAGTAAAAAAGAAGGAACATATAAAGGAGTAGAAGTAACAGAAGAAAAAAGTGAACCTGAAGTTTATGAAAAAGAGAGTAAAGCAGAAAGTTATATACCATATACTGAATATAATAAAGTAGAAGAACAATCTTTAAACTTTGAACTTAATGAAACTTCACTAAACTATGAAGCTTCCCTTGATAACACATTAGAAAGTGACATAATTCATCCAGTAGGCCTTGCTCTTGGAACATACCTTTTCGCAAGTGACACCTCTAACGTATATATGATAGACATACACGCAGCTAACGAAAGAATAAACTATGAAAAATATATGAAAGCACTAGAAGAAGCAAAAACAAACACAACTAACTTACTATTTCCAATAAACATAGAACTAACTAAAAACGAATATATGAAAGTACTAGAAAACAAAGAACTAATAAATAGTCTAGGAATAACTTTTGAAGAATTTGGAATAAACACAATAAGAATACTAAGTCATCCTACCTGGCTGCGTGAAGGATACGAAACTGAATCAATAAATAAAATATTTGATTTAATAACTTCGTTAGATAAAAAGTTTGATCGTATTAAATTTAACGAACAACTTGCAATTAACTTATCTTGCAAAATGAGTGTAAAAGCAAACACAAATATAGGCCCACTAGAACAAGAAATACTAATAAAAAGACTATTTGCTTGTGCTTATCCATACACTTGTCCTCACGGAAGACCTACCATAATAAAATATACACTTCACGAACTAGAAAAACTATTTAAAAGGGTGAATTAAATGAGAGTAGTAGTATTATTAGGACCTACTGGAGTAGGTAAAACTAGACTTTCTATAAGTCTTGCAAAAAAAATGAATGCAGAAATAATTAGTGCAGACTCTACACAAATATATAAAGAGCCTTGTGTTGGAGTAGCAAAAATAACAGAAAAAGAAATGGAAGGAATTCCACATCATATGTTAAACGTAACCTCTATTTTAAATAACTACACAGTAAAAGACTACCAAACTGATGGAAGATTAATATTAGATAAACTTATAAAAGAAAACAAAAACGTAATAATTGTAGGAGGTACTGGTTTATACATAAAAGCACTTCTTTATGACTATAAATTTTCTGATGAACAAGGAACTATTAAATTTGATAATTTTACAAACGAAGAACTAAAACAAAAAGTAGACGAAATCTATAAAGAAAATAACATACACGTAAATAATAGAAAAAGATTAGAAAGATTTCTAACTCACTACGAACTAACAGGTGAAATAATAAAAAATAAAGAAGAAAAAGATACACCTTTATATGACTTCACTTTAATTGGCTTAACTGCTCCAAAAGACGAGTTGTATCCTCGTTTAGACAAAAGGGTAGAAGAAATGCTATGTGACGGGTTACTAGAAGAAGCAAGAAGTTTAGAAAAACTAAATAGTAAAAAACTAATGACTCTAATAGGATATAAAGAATTCATAAATTACTTTAATAAAAAAATATCAATAGAAGATGCATTAAAAGAAACTAAAAGAAGAACAAGAAAATATGCAAAAAGACAATACACCTGGATAAATAACCAATTTAAAGACGTAAACTGGGTAACAGTAAACTTTAACAATTTTGATGAAACAATAAAAAAAGTAGAAGCCTTACTTGGCCTCTAAATAAAATGAAGTATCATAATTATGCTCTTTACTATCTAAACTAAAGAGCTTTTCTTTTGTAATCAAAAAATAATTATCACTAAAAAGCTTATTCTCTGTATCATCCCAAGTTAAATCTAAATGTAACCATTCACCATCTAAACTAACTAAATTCCAAATATGATTATCACTACTAATCTTTAAATTAGGAATATCTAATCTATCTAGAAAAATAGCCATCGCATCACTATACCCAGAACACACACCATACCCTTCAATCAAACTTCCGTATGCACTAGTACTATCATATTTACTCTCATCATTAACTAAATCATTATCATACTTTGTATTATCAATAATAAAGTCGTGTACTTTTTCTATTTTCTCTTTACTACTTAAACCATCTAACTTTAAACTATCTAAAACCTCATCAACTTTTTCATTAATGCTTTTAATCTTTTCATCACTATACTTATAACTAACAGTAACTCTTACTTTATCCTCTTCTGGTAATAAAGAAGTATTAATATTACTAAAACTATTAAATGGATGAACATAATTATTAATCTTACTAAGAAGCACATCATCATGTGCTATTTTCTTAATATCACTTTTACAGTTAATGTACTCTTCGTCACAATAAAAAGTAAAATCAGTATATCCATTATTTAAAATATTATAATAATAATTAATTGGCCTGTATTCACTTATATTATTAAATCTAGCATAACTATAAGTTCTTTTATACTCATTACTACTAGGAATAATACTTTCATCTTCACTAACTAAAAAACTCTTAATAGTATTACTTATCTTATCTATATTTAAATATACCACTAATACAATACCCATCATTAAAATTGTAAATAAAATATTTCTTATCTTCATAAACTAATAATAACAAAAACATAAAAAAATAGCAATTACTTGCTACTTAAAAGATTATATTTTTTACTAATATTTGATTTATATCTAGCTGCAGTATTCTTTTTAATCACACCCTTAGCTTGTGCTTTATCAATACTCTTAATAGCTATATTTAATCTATTTAATGCTTCCTCTTTATTTCCTTCATTAAGAACTTTCTCAAACTTCTTTATACTAGTTTTCATACTAGACTTAACATCATTATTAAGGCTAGCGCTCTTTCTACTAGTTATTATTCTCTTTTTAGCACTTTTAATATTAGCCATAATGCACCTCCCTTTTAAGTACAAGAAGATTTTACCAAAAAAGTGTATAAATTGCAAGGAAAAAGTCCATTTTAATAAGTAGGTGTTGTATTATGTTTAAAGATAATATATTTATAGAAGAAAGTAAAGAATTAATAAACTCAAGTAATTTAAAAAAAGAAGAAGAAACAAAAGACATATTTAAAATAAACGAAATAGAAGTTGATGCAAAACTAAGTAAAACCATAAATAGAAACAAAGGTAAATATATAACTATACTTTGGGATAAAGATAACTTATCAAATAATGTAGAGTCCCTAATAGATATAACTATTGAAAAACTAAAAAAACTATTAGAAGAATTAAAAATAACAAAAAAATCAAAAGTATTATTTGTAGGTCTTGGTAATAAAGAAGTAACAAGTGATAAATTTGGTTATCTTGTAATAGAAAAAATAGGAGTACAAAATAAAACATATAAAATATATAAAGATGTAGAAGGTTTAACTAACATAAATAGTATAAAATTTACAAAAATGCTAAGTGATATGTTAGAAGTAGACTTAATAGTAGTATTTGACTCCCTAAAAGCAGAACATATAGAAAGACTAGGTAAAACAATTCAAATATCTACTGGTGGCTTATATCCAGGAAGTACTAAAAACGAAACAAAAATGGAACTATCAAAAAAAACAATAAAAAAAGAAGTTCTATGTATAGGAATTCCTACAATAATAAATATGAACAAAATAGAAAAAAATAACCCTAACTTATTAGTAAGCACAAAAGATATAGATCTAGTAGTAGATGACTTAAGTAGCATAATAAGTATAATAATAAATAGACTATTCTAATTCGACAAATATTTCATACTCTATAATATATAATCACTTGTAGAGGTGAAAGAAATGAAATTAAGGTTTAATGGAAAAAACAAAAAGACTAATTATAATAAATACATTTATATAATATTATTTAGTCTTTCTTTTTTATGTACTTTTAAATTACTCTTTAATGAAGGAAGTGATGCAAAGTCTTATCTTTTAGGTAATATCCTAGGTGAAATAGGTAATAAAAAACTGTATTCTTCTGCTATTATAAAAGAAAATTTATCTAGTCCAAAATACATAATATATAATGGCCTAAATAAAATAGTCGCAAAAAATAACTTAAGTGTATTTTCAAATATTGAAACAGACTACTATGACTATGATGAGTCGAAAAGTGAATATGTAGCTGACCCTAACCCAGTAAAAGTAGATGAACCTATAGTTTATTTATATAACACCCATCAGTTAGAAGAATATGATATGACTGCCACATACGACTATTCAGTAAAACCAAACGTATTAATCGCGTCTTACATAATGAGAGAAAACTTAAATAACCTAGGAATAAATACAATAGTAGAAACAAACAATGTAAAAGAATACTTAAATAACCATAATATGAACTATAACGATTCATACCACGCGACTGAATACTTTGCAAGAACAGCAAAAGAAAAATACCCATCAATAAAATACTTAATAGACATACATAGAGATGGTGTAGGAAAAGACGCAACATATGTAGAAATAAATGATAAACCATATGCGAGAATTCTTTTAGTAACTGGTATGGAACACACAAAAAAAGAAAACAACACAGGTTTTGCAGAAAAACTAAACGAAATAATAGAAGAAAAATATGATGGCCTAAGTAGGGGAATACTAAAAAAAACAGAAGAACCAATATATGGAGTATATAACCCTAACTTAGATGGTAAAAGTGTACTAATAGAAGTAGGCGGAACAGAGAACAAAATAGAAGAAGTAAATAATACTATGGAAGCTCTTGCTGAATGCTTATCTATTCTAATAAAAGGTGAACAATGAAAAAGAAAAAGAAAAACCCAGTACTTATAATAATTATAATCTTGTTCGGTGTCTATATTGCACTTTTTACTGCATTTAAAGGTGGCTACTATGAATACAAAAATTATAACAAAATGGTATTAACTGAAGAAGCAATGAAAAAATTTGAAAACGATGTAAAAGAAGGTAAAGACTTGTCTGTTGGTGAATACCTAGAAACTGAATACAAAGACTATAGTAATAATATGAGTAAACTAGGAATGAAAACAGGTGAATACACAGAAAAACTAGTCACTGAGGGACTAGGTAATTTCATAAAAGTTATAAGTAAATTATTTACAAACTAAAAGAGAAGCACATTTTAATCGATTACTAAATCCCTTAATAATCAGTGCTTCTCTTAATATATTATATACACTTTTTAAAAAAAGTATACTATTTTATTAAATTTCTTGCAGTTTTACTATAAGTTCTAGTAAGAAGCCCTTTACCTAAAAGAGTTCCACCAAAGTATCTTACTACTACTATAAGAGTATTATCTAAATTATTATGGTTTATTATTTCTAAAATAGGTAACCCTGCACTATTAGATGGCTCTTTATCTTCATACTTTCTTTCTATATTACCAAACTTATAAGCATAACAAATATGCTTAGCTTTTTTATGTTCTACTTTTAAACTATTTATTATTTCTTCAACTTCTTCTAAGCTATCTATTTTATACATAAACCCATAAAACTTACTTTTCTTTTCAATAACTAAACTTTCACTAATCTTTTTCATATACTTATTATAACAAAAAAACATAAATAAATTAAATAGTTAAATCATATATATACTAAGGTGATAAAAAGTGACTTTAGAAGAATATATGAAAAATAAAGGAATAAAAAATGAAGAAAAAAAGCATAGTTATAAAGAATCAATAATAAAAAGAACTCTACTAACAGCATCTTTAGTATTAGTTGTCTTAATAATAAATAATATAAGCACAAAATTTAAAACAGAAGTAAATAAATATTTATTTGAAACAAACTATAACTTTGCAAAAATAAATAATTTATATAAAAAATATATGTTAAGTTTAACCCCAAAAGAAAAAACACAAACAGTCTCATCTAATAACTTACTAGAATACACTAAAAAAGAAGACTTTAATGGTGTAGCTAAACTAACAGTAGATGAAAACTATAACGTAAAAATGTTAGAAAGTGGCCTTGTTGTTTTTATAGGTGACACTACTGAATTTGGTAAAACCATAATAGTCCAACAAAGTAATGGAATAGACGTAACATACGGAGGAGTAACTTCTACTGACATAAAAATATATGACTACATAGAAAAAGGTAAAATAATAGGTGTAGCAAATAAAGTACTATATTTAAAATTTGAAAAAGAGAAAGAAGTGCTAGACTATAACACATACATTAAATAAGATAAAAATAGATATAACTACATACTTAATAATGCTATTATCTTTTCTAGCAGGTTACTTTGAAACAGTATTTCTAATAATACTCTTAATATTAATTCACGAACTTGGTCACTTTTTAACAGGACTAATTTTAAAACTAAACGTAAAAGAAATAAGAATCTTTATGTTTGGTGGAGTAACTATATTAGATGAAAGCTTAAACTTAAATATAATAAAAGAAATACTACTTATAATAATGGGTCCAATATTTCAAATATCTTTCTTTTTCTTAATACATATTTTATATACAAATGGACTAGTAAACCCCTTAACTTATGAAAAAATATACTTAATAAATAAACTTCTTCTTACATTTAACTTACTTCCCATTCTCCCACTTGACGGAGGAAGACTCTTAAATAACATACTTGATTTAATATTCTCTTATGAAATAAGCCATAAAATAACTATATTTATAAGCTTAATATTTATCCCGGTTATATTACTTTATGACTATAAAATAGTAATAATATTAATAATACTATTCTTAATAACAAAAGTTATAGAAGAAATAAGAATTCATAAATATAGACTAACAAAATTACTACTTGAAAGAAAACTTAAAAACATAAAATTTAAAAAATGCATAACTATAAAAAACATAAAAGAAACAATGAGAAATAAGAACTTCTACATACTAAAAAATGGACTAAAATTATATGAGAAAGACTACTACAAATTTTATATGTAAAATAATGTAAATTTATTTGACGTTCTGTTACTTTAATGCTACAATAATCACAGATGTACCTAAATTGGTATAGGAGGGTGATACTATGGTATACAAAAAAGAGATTTATAGCCTTTGACCTTTTTTGTATTACTATGGTATTTTTTTCATATCTTTTTAGGACATAAGAAAAGAAAGGAGAGAGTATGAGGAAACTAAAAGCTGGTATTTTAGTTTTAGTATCCGCACTTTTACTCACTGCTTGTAGTTGTAGTAAAGCAACAAAAGAATATACAGTTGACTTCGATTCTAATGGTGGAAGCCGTGTTA
>CANPXI010000044.1 GCA_947585885.1 uncultured Bacilli bacterium | reverse complement strand
GATGAAAATAATTATAAATCAGATATATCAATATTAAGTAATATAGTAAAAAAAGACTTAACAAAAAATGCTATAAAAGCATTATTAATAGCGAGTCTATGTGTCTTAATCTATATAGCTATAAGATTTACAAAGAACTTCGCAGTATCAAGCATAGTCGCAATACTTACTGATGTACTTGTTACAATTGCTGTATTTTCAATACTAGGAATAGAAATAAATTTCATATTTATAGCAGGAATACTTACTATAATAGGTTACTCAATAAACGATACAATAGTAGTATTTGATATGGTAAGAGAAAAAATAAATAATCTAAAAAATAAAACAGTAGAAAATGTTAAAAATGCTGTAAAAGAAAGTATAAGTTTATCACTAAAAAGAAACATACTAACTTCAGTTACAACACTAACTGCAGTAATAGTATTACTACTTATGAATGCAAGTGGAGTAAAAGAATTTAATATTACAGTATTAATCGGGTTAATTTCAGGTACATTTAGTTCTCTTTTACTAGCCCCTAATTTATGGTTACTTCTTGAAATTCATAGAATAAAACATCCTAAAAAAGAGAAAAAAGAAGATAATGAAGTAGAAGAAAAATTAATAAGAGGAATTAATTCATAACTAGAAAGGACAAAAATGGAATACCTTGAACTAAAAAAACTACTAGAAACTTACATGACGAAAGAAAATTTAGAAACAATAGATAAATATTATGAAACATCTTTGGAAATATATGACGGAATGAAACGTTTAACGGGTGAAGACTATATAAATCACCCAATAAGAGTTGCTAAAATATTAGCCGACTTAAAAATGGACACAACTAGTGTTGGTTGTGCCCTTATTCATGAAGGAATAACTCTAAACAAACTAACTTATGACGAAGTAAAAGATAGATTTGGTGAAGAAAGTGCAATAATACTAAATTCAATTAGTAAACTAAGTCACTTAAAAAGAACATTTAAAAGAAATAACGATACAGATAGATATAGAAGAATCGTTGTAGGCCTATCTGAAAACCCAATAAGCTTATTCATAAAACTAGCAGATAGACTAGATAACTTAAGAACTATTGAAGTACATGATAAAGAACACATATTAGATATAATAGACGAAACAGAAAAAATCTTTATTCCTATCGCACATAGACTAGGAATTAAAAAAATAAAAAGTGAATTAGAAGACTTATGCCTTAGAAACTCTAACCCTGTAGAATATCAAGAAGTTCTAGATAAAATAAATAAAGACAAGGATGAACTAGAAAACTCTCTATTTAAAATGAGAGATGAACTAATTTCATTATTAAAAGAACATAATATTAAATTTGACATAACCTACCGTGTAAAAAGTGTAAGAGGAATATATAACAAACTAAAAGCCGGAAAAAAATGGAGTCAAATATATGATTTACTAGGACTTAGAATATTAGTAGATAAAGTTGAAGAATGCTATCTTATTGTAGGTTTAATTCATTCAAAATATAGACCTATTCCAAAAAGATTTAAAGACTACATTGCAAACCCTAAAAACAATATGTACCAAAGTTTGCACACAACAATATTCGGAGTAGATGGAGTAGTATTTGAAGTACAAATAAGAACACATGAAATGGATGAAATAGCCGAGCATGGTGTAGCCTCTCACTGGAGTTATAAAGAAAAAACAGATGGATCAAAAACAAGTACTCTTGAAAATAAACTCGCACAATTTAGAACACTAATAGAAGTAAATGATAAAGAAGGAAACATTGATTTCTTTAAAAACATAAATAGAGTCCTTGTAAAAGATGAAATATATATATTTACTCCAAAAGGTGACATAATAGAATTACCAGTTGATTCAACACCTGTAGACTTTGCATACAAAATTCATTCAGAAATAGGTAACACTTTAGTAGGTGCTCTAGTTAATGGTAAACTAGTAAGCTTAGACTATAACCTTCAAGACGGAGACATAGTAGACTTAAAAACACAAAAAGGAAAAAGTCCAAGTAAATCATGGCTAAAATTTGTAAAAACTGACGGAGCAAGAAGTAGAATAAAATCATATTTTTATAAAAAAGAAAAAGATAAATCTATAGAAACAGGTAAAGAATTATTACTTGAAGAAATTAAAAAAAGAAAACTAAGTGATAAAGAACTACTAACTACAGAAAACATAAATGAATGCTTAAATTCATTTAAAATCGAAAACTTTGATGAATTATGTATTGGTGTTTCTACTTTAAAATACACACCAAATATGGTAATAAATAAACTCGTAGATATAGTTAACCCTAAAAAAGACGATACAATAGAAAAACTTTTGGAAAAACCAAATATAATAGAAAATAAAGAAAATGGTAAAATACTAATTTCTGGTTTTGGTGACATTCTAACAACACTTTGTCCTAAATGTAACCCAGTCCCAGGAGATGATATAATAGGTTACATAACAAAAGGTAATGGTGTAGAAGTACATAGAAAAGACTGTAAATTAATAGATTTAAATAGTGAGAGAATAATTGGAACATCTTGGAATAGTGAAACATTAGATAAATTTAATACAAATATAATAATAAACTTAGATTCATCAAATAATGAATACTTAGTAAACATAATCACTCTTGCTACAAAAAGTGATATTACAGTTAGTTCAATTAATCATAAACTATCTGATAAAAATAGTGATACATATGAATTATCTTGTAAAGTAAAAGATATAAATTCCCTAAAAAAATTCATGATAGATTTAAAATCACTTAGTTATATAAATAGTGTAGAAAGGTAACAATATGAAAGTAGTAATACAAAGAAGTAAAAACAGTAAAGTAACAATAGACGGAAAAGTATATGGTAAAATAGACCATGGTTATGTTTTATTATCAAGTTTCACAGAAGGAGATACTGAAGAAATAGTAAATAAAATGATAGATAAAATAATAAACCTAAGAATATTTGAAGACGATGAAGGCAAAATGAATTTAAGTTTACTAGACACTAAAGGTAGTATTTTAAATATAAGTCAATTTACGCTTTATGCTAACTGCAAAAACGGAAGGCGTCCAAGTTTTACTGATGCAATGAATCCAAAAGATGCGTCTTATCTTTATGACTATATGAATAATAGACTAAATAGCCTTGAAATTCACACTGAAACTGGTATATTTGGCGCAGACATGAAAGTGGAAATATATAATGATGGCCCAGTAACAATAATACTAGATAGTAAAGAATTATTTTCTTAAAATATAATGAACTCATATCACTTGAGTTCTTTTATAAATTATTTAATAAAAACACTTGTTTTATATTAACTTTTATTATAAAATAATAATAGGTGATAAAAGTGATAGATTATATTGAGGGTAAAATAACTAACATAACTGCTTCATATGTAGTAATAATGACTAGTGGTATTGGTTTTAAAGTATATACACCAAACCCATATGTATTTAAAGAAGAAGAAACTACTAAAATTTATTTATATAATCATATAAGAGAAGATGAATATAGCTTATACGGCTCTAAAAATATAGAAGAAAGAGAATTATTTCTAAAACTCTTAAACGTAAAAGGCCTAGGCCCTAAAGTAGCTCTTCCAATACTTGCAACTGGAAGTGTAGCCGGAGTAATAGATGCAATCGATAGAGAAAACATATTATACTTACAAAAATTTCCTAAAGTAGGTGAAAAACTAGCAAGACAAATAATACTAGACTTAAAAGGAAAACTAGTAGAAAATAAAGAATCAAAAGTAATAAATGAAGAACTAGCAAATGTACTAGAAAGTTTAGGATACAAAAAGCCTGATATAAAACGTGTAATAGGCGAAGTAGATAGTTCACTACCACTAGAAAGTCAAATAAAAGAAGCATTAAGATTATTTGTAAAATAGGAGGGTTATATGGAAAAAATAATAAGAGGAGAATACCAAGAAGGTGACTCATTTGAAAAATCAATAAGGCCCACAAACTTTGACGAATATATTGGACAAGAAGACGTAAAAGAAAACATAAAAATATTTGTAAAAGCAGCAATGATGAGAGAAGTATCACTTGATCATGTACTTCTTTATGGTCCTCCAGGACTAGGAAAAACTACTCTTAGTCATATAATAGCAAACGAACTAGGAGTAAACATTAAAACAGCAAGTGGCCCAACAATAGAAAAAAGTGGTGACTTAGCTGCAATACTTAGTACACTAGAGCCTTATGACGTATTATTTATAGACGAAATACATAGAATTCCAAAGTACATAGAGGAAATCCTCTATAGTGCAATGGAAGACTTTAAACTAGACATAATCGTAGGTAGTGATGGTCAAAGTAGAAACATAAAAATAGACTTACCACCATTTACCTTAGTAGGTGCAACAACAAGGGCAGGGGACTTATCAAGTCCACTTAGAGATAGATTTGGAATAACTTGCAAACTAAACTACTACACAACAGAAGAACTAACAAAAATAGTAAAAAGAAGTGCAGAAGTATTTAACGTAAAAATAAATGATGATGCAGCAGAAATAATTGCAAGAAGAAGTAGAAAAACACCAAGAATAGCAAACAGGCTCCTAAAAAGAGTAAGTGACTTTGCCTTAGTAAATGGTGAAGGGGTAATAACAAAAGAAATAACTAATAGTTCTTTAGATAGATTAAAGGTAGACGAATATGGCCTTGATAACACTGACATAGAATACTTAGAAAGCCTAATACATAAATTTAATGGAGGCCCAGTAGGAATAGAAAGCATAGCCGCATCTATTGGTGAAGAACAAACAACAATAGAAGACGTAATCGAGCCCTTCTTACTTCAAGAAGGTTTCATAAAAAGAACAATAAGAGGTAGACAAGTAACAGAAAAAACATACGAATACTTAAAGATTAAAAAAGCAGAGCACTAACGAAATAGCTCTGTTTTAAATTGTGTAATATTATTATTCATAATTGAAATATAATCATCATTATTTTTTCTTTCATCATCACTTAAAGTAAACATAGGATTAATTTCTATCTTTTCCAAACTATTTTCTTCTATAAAATCATTAATCTCTTTTGATAACTCAGTTCCTCTTAAAACATAAATATACTTAATATCTTCACTCTTAATTAACCTCTTCGCATCATTATAAGATTTAGTTAAATTCTCATTATTTGGATCAATTGATATAACATCAATATTATATTTAGTTAAAAAATTAAACGCATCACTTGTAACTAAAATGCTATCTTTACTTTTCTTTTTACCCATCATTGTAAGTTCCACATCAAGTTCACTAATCATTACCTTTAATTCTTCATACTTTTTCTCAATATTTTCTTGATTATATAAATTAGTTTCATAATCAATTAAAGTAGACTTAATATATCTAGCTATCATTAAATAATTTGATGGATCTAACCAAAGCTCCATAACATCATTAGAAAAAGTAACATCCTTTGTCGCATCTATAATAGTTAAGTCAGGGTTACTATTTAAAAACTCAACTGCCCAGTCAACCTCTTTAGTAACACCAGCATAAATAAAAATATCAGCTTTAGAATAAATATCCTTTTGTTTATCAGTTAACTTATAATTTTTATAATCAGCTCCACTTGGATAAACACTTTTTATATTTGATGAGTCCCCATACATATAACTAGTCGCATATTCTATTGGATAAAATGTAGTATAAATAGTGGTGTCATAAACCTTAGTATTCTTATCACACCCACAAAGTAAGAACACCCCACATAACAAAATAAATAACTTTTTCATTAATCCTCCTTTAAAGGGACCATATCAATACCCCTTTTACCACCTGGGTGGCACCTAATTATTCTTTTTATTCCTAAAAAAATACCTTTAAATACTCCAAACCTTTCAATACTAACTTTAGTATACTCACTACAAGTAGGAATAAACCTACAATTAAAGTGACTATGTAAAGGAGTACTTTGATATAAATCTATTAATTTAATTAATATTTTCTTCATATATAAATAATTATACTAAATAAATATAAAAAAATAAATAAAAATACTCGATTAATTTACTTTTTAAGAATAATCTAGTATAATTTTATAAGGTGATTATATGAAAACTTTAGAAAAATTCGGTATCAATCTAGAAAATAGTAAACTCTTAGAAATCGCTCTTACTCACACATCATACGCAAATGAACATAACTTAGTTTCATATGAAAGACTTGAATTTCTAGGAGACGCTGTCTTAGAACTAGTAAGTAGTGACTACATATATAAAAAGAATATATATAATGAAGGAGAAATGAGTAGAAAAAGAAGCCTATATGTATGTGAAAATGCTTTATATGAGTACTCAAAAGAACTAGATTTAAAAAGTTATATAAAAGTAGGTAACGGTATAAAAGAACCAAACAAAACAGTAATTGCTGACGTATTTGAAGCAGTAATTGGTACTATTTACTTAGAACTTGGTATTGATGCTGTAAGAGACTTCTTTAATAAACTAATAGTCCCTTACATTGAAAGTGATGTTGACTTTCTAATGGACTACAAAAGTACACTTCAAGAACTAGTGCAAACAGAAAAGAAAAGTGTAGAATATAACGTAATAAAAGAAGGTGGACCTGCTCATAAAAAATATTTTATAGTAAACGTAACAGTGGACGGAATAGTATATGGTACTGGTAAAGGAAGAAGTAAAAAAGAAGCAGAACAACATGCAGCAAAAGAAGCAATAAAAAAACAGGCGTAGGTGGTTTATATGTATATAAAAGAAATTAAAATAAATGGTTTTAAAAGTTTTGCAGACAAAGTTAACTTAGAACTAGATAAAAACTTTACCGGTATAGTAGGCCCTAATGGAAGTGGTAAAAGTAATATTGTGGATGCCCTTAAATGGGTTATGGGCGAACAATCAGTAAAAACCTTGCGTGGTTCTTCTAGCATGACAGACGTAATATTTAATGGATCTAACACTCGTGAACCTGCAAGAAGTGCTTCAGTTAGCCTAGTACTAGATAACACCGATAAAAGCCTGCCACTTGATTATTCCGAAATAGAAATAAAAAGAGTAGTATATAAAACAGGAGAAAACGAGTACTATATAAACAAAGACAAAGTAAGACTAAAAGATATAACTGATTTATTTTTAGACTCCTTTAGTAGTAAAGAGTCTTTAAGTATTATCCCTCAAGGAAAAATAAGTGAAATACTAAGTGGACGTCCAGAAGACAGAAGAACTGTTCTAGAAGAAGCTGCAGGAGTAATGAAATACAAAAAAAGAAAAGAAGAAACTCTTAGAAAACTAGCAAAAACAAACGAAAACATAGAAAGAGTAGACATGATAATAAATGAACTTGAAACTCAAGTAACTCCTCTAGAAGAACAAGCAAAAAAAGCAACTATCTATAAAGAAAACAAAGAAAAACTAGAAAGCATAGAAGTAGGCCTTCTTGCTACTGACATCTCAAGTTTAAATGAAGAATACACTTTAATAAAAAAAGAAAAAGAAGACTTAAACTTAAAACTAGTAGAAACTACTAATGTAGACACAAAAGAAAAAGTAGACTTAGAAAACCTAAAACTAAAAAGAAGTAAATTAGATATAGAAATATCTGATACTCAAAAAGAACTACTATCAAAAACAGAAGAACTAAACGAACTAAATAACAAAAAAGAACTTTTAAAAGAAAGAAGTAAATACGATAAAGATAGTAGCATAATAAAAGAAAAACTAAGCACTTTAAAAGAAGAAAAATTAAAAACCAAAAATAACTTAGAAACAATAAAAACAGAATATGAAGCCTCTTTAAAAGAAGAAGACATACTAAATGAAAAATTAAATAAATTAACAGAAGAAGACGAAAAAACAACAAAAGAAATAAATCTTTTAGAATCATTTATAAATGATAAAACCAGAAAAAAATATGAATTAAATAACAAAAAAGAAATACTAGAATATAACATTGAAAACATGAGTAAAATACCTTACTCAGTAAAAAGTGTACTAAATAACCCTACACTAAACGGAGTAATAAGAAGAATAAGTGA
>CANPXI010000043.1 GCA_947585885.1 uncultured Bacilli bacterium | reverse complement strand
TAGTACATTGTACTTGTTGCTTGATATTTATCACTACTTCTATCATTACAATATATTGCTGTTTTACTTACATAATCGCTATATTGATTACCTTGATTATCACTTTTTTCTATATTTGAAGAATACCAAGTATCTATTTTTTGTTTTATTGGACTTGAAGTACTTTGATTTGTTCTATTATTAGTAACACTTCCTGTTGTTCCATACATGTATCCCACATACATTGAATTATTATATTGACTATTATATTGATATGTTTTATTTGTCCCTCCTATATATCCCTCTTGTGTATTTCCTTTTTCTGAATCTAGTCCAGCATATAACAGTCTAAGTCCTCCGTCTTCATTTGTTCTTATTATTCTCCAATAAAATCCTGCAAAACTTACCCAGTTATCAGTAGATGCTCCTGTAAAATAATACACTCTTTGTCCGTTCTCTGTATATGGTCCTTCTTCATAATGTACCCCAGGTGTCTCTTCTGCTGCGCTAAAACTTGCTCTTTTATCTGCTTTTGGATATTTTTCTGCAAAAAATTGAGTTAAATTGCTTGCTCCTGAAGTTATAGAAAGTTTTCCACTAAATCTCTTATTCATATCATCGCTTTGATTTACGTCTGGATCATTTTCATACCTAAACTCAATTTTATATGAATGTGTTGCATTTGAATCAATTGCTATACTAGATGCTAATACTTGATTACAATTTGACTCACATTTTTGTATTGGTAAATACTCATCCATATTATATCCACCATCTGTACTTGTTATCTTATATTGTAAATACACTTCTGTTTCAAATGTATTTATTAATTCTTCTAAATTTATATTATAAAAATATATACTACTTCCTTCATTTTTTACTGTAAATGTTTTTTCTTTACTCCATCCTGGTTTAATTTTTCCATTTTCTGTCTCTGTTTGTTTAATCTCTTGAGTATCACTAAATACTATTCTTAACTTATCAAAGTTAACTACAATATCAGCGCCTTCTCCTTCTATATTCGCTCTCCAAAATGCTACACTAAAACCAATTGCAACTATTAGTATAGCAACTATTCCAAATATTAAATATTTCTTATTTAGTTTTAATTCATTCATATCTAACATATCCTTTTCTACTATCTAATATTAATTTTATATTATTATTTTGTTACTGTCAATCATATTAACTATAGTTTTACTTACAAAATTCGACAAATTTTGTAAAAAAAAATTAAAGTATTTTTATTACTTTAATCTTTTAAACTTATTCTTCATCTTCGTGAATATCGCTTTTTGGTTTAACAAGTCCTTTAATTTCAATATTATTTTTAGTTGCATAATCCCACAAAGCTGCGTGTATTGCTTCTTCAGCAAGTAAACTGCAATGTATTTTAACTGGAGGTAACCCGTCTAGTGCTTCCATAACTGTCTTATTAGTTATTTCTAATGCTTCATCAATAGTTTTACCTTTAATAAGTTCAGTAGCCATACTGCTTGTTGCAATTGCTGCACCACATCCAAAAGTTTTAAACTTAACGTCTCTAATAATACGGTTTTCATCTATATCTAAATATATTCTCATAATATCCCCGCATCTTGCATTACCTACAGTACCAACTCCACTTGCGTTTTCTATCTCTCCTACATTTCTTGGGTTAGTAAAATGATCCATTACTTTATCACTATACATTTATAACACTCTCCTTCTTTTTATTTACAAAGTCTTCATATAAAGGTGACATACTTCTTAAGTCACTTATAATTTCTTTTAAAGTATCTACTACATAGTCTATTTCTTCTAAAGTATTATCTTCACTCATAGTAAGCCTTAAACTTCCGTGAGCAATTTCGTGAGGAAGTCCAATTGCTAAAAGTACATGACTTGGGTCTAAACTTCCACTAGTACAAGCACTTCCACTTGACGCACATATTCCTTTACTATCAAGCTTTAAAAGCATTCCTTCTCCTTCAATAAACTCAAAACTAAAGTTAGCATTATTTGGTAGTCTTGAGTCTTTACTTCCATTTAGTCTAGAATATGGTATTTCTGATAGTACCCTATCTATTAAATGGTCTCTTAAACTTTCTATATACTTATTATTTTCAAGTCTTCCATTAAACTTAAGCTCTACTGCTTTTTTAAACCCAATAATAGAAGCACTATTGGTTGTACCTGCTCTTTTACCTCTTTCTTGACTTCCACCATTTATAAGAGGACTAATCATAACACCTTTTCTAACATACAAGAACCCAATTCCTTTAGGCCCATTAATCTTATGAGCACTAGTACTAAGTAAATCAATATTCATATTGTTCACGTCAATATCTACAACCCCATAAGCTTGAACAGCATCTGTATGAAATAAAACATTATGCTTTTTACATATTTCACCTATCTCTTTAATAGGTTCTATTGTACCTATTTCATTATTAGCAGTCATTATACTAACTAAAATGGTGTCTTCTCTAATACTTTTTTCAAGCTCATCTAAACTAATAAGTCCATCTTTATCTACATTCAAATAAGTTATTTCATAACCTTCTTTTTCAAGTAACTTACAAGTTTCTAATACTGCATGATGCTCAATCTTACTAGTAATAATATGTTTACCCTTATTTTTTCTACTCAAAGCTATTCCTTTAATAGCCCAGTTATCACTTTCACTTCCCCCACTAGTAAAATAAATTTCATCCTTTTCTGCATTAATACTATTAGCAATAACACTTCTTGCTTCTTCCACCATCTTATTAACACTTCTAGAACTACTATATATACTACTAGGGTTATAAAAGTTATCCATAAAATAAGGTAACATCTCATCTAATACTTCTTTTTTAACCTTAGTAGTTGCTGCATTATCTAAATAAATCATACTCACTTCTCCTTTATATGCTCAATACCATACTCTAAAATAATCTTAATATGTTCATCACTTATAGAATACATAACATTTTGTCCATTCTTAGTAGTCTTAACTAAATTAAGGCTTCTTAAATTCTTTAGTTGATGACTTACACACGAAGAACTCATCCCTACTTCTTCTGCTATCTCACTTACACATTTTTCTTTATCTATTAAAGTATCTAAAATTCTAAGTCTTGTCTCATCAGAAAAAACCTTAAAAAATTCCGACAAATCATTAACATTAACTAAAGTATGCATATTCATATATATCTCCTTTTATGAACATCTGTTCACATATTCATTTTATATCTACTAATACCTTAAGTCAAGAAAAATAATTAAATATATGCTTTTAACAATTATTTACTTTTATATATATTTTTGGTATAATCTTTTCGTAATTAGATATAATTATTATATCTATACTTGGTCTAATATATATATTGGATCAAACCCGTGTTGGCGCATTAGCCGCTTAAAAAAGTAGTCTTTTATGGCTACTTTTTTAATGGTTTTAAAATAAAGATATTAATAAATTTTCAATAAATATTTCACTAAAAATAAAAGAGTGTTATAATTAAATCACGTCCTCGTAGCTCAGCTGGAAGAGCACCACCCTCCTAAGGTGGGTGTCGCTAGTTCGAATCTAGTCGGGGACGCCAAATAAAAAAGAAAAGCTTTAAGGTTTACCCTTAAGGCTTTTTTACATAACACTAGGTAGCTCTATAATAAGTAAATCAAGTGCATCTACTAAAATATCATAAGCTATTTTTAAAAGATTTAAGTATTCATTCTTTTCTTCTTTATTATTAACTTTACTAATATTAACACTTTCATAAAAACTATTTAATGAGTCACTTAGTAAATATAAATATTCTCCAACATATGAAGGCATTCTTTCTTCTATTGCTTTATCTAAATACTTATCAAATTCCATAATTCTAAGTCTTAAATTTCTATCTACTTCACTATATATTTTATCACTTAACTTACTTTCTACTCTTTCATTTTGAAGAAGCAACTTTCTTACTCTAAGAGCACTATATAAAATATATGGTCCAGTTTTACCACTTACTTCACTAAACTTAGAAATATCAAAATTATAATTCTTTTCTCTATTATTTTGTAAATCAGCATATTTTATAATAGCATTAACTATTTTATCTATATCTGTATTACTCATATTCTTATTTTCTTCTCTTTTAGATAAAAAGTTTTCTTTTACTTCACTAAATAATAAATCTAACTTTAATGCATCCCCACTTCTTGTCTTAAATGGTTTACCGTCCCTTCCATTAATAGTACCAAAACTAATATGCTCAAGATGTGCTTTACTAGTTAGTCCCATTAATTCAGATACTCTAAAAACTTGTTCAAAATGTAAACTTTGTCTAGCATCTGCTACATACAAAATATAGTCTGGGTTATATTCATGTACCCTGTCATAAATAGTCGCAACGTCTGTTACTGGGTATCCATTACTTCCATCACTTTTTTCTATTAAACAAGGTGGCATCTCTTTATTATCTGAGTCCTTTTTAACGTCTACTACCAAAGCCCCATCATCAAGCTTTAATAACCCTTTTTCATCTAACTCTTTTTTTACAACACTAATAAATGGTTCAGCATCACTTTCTCCAAGCCATAAATCAAAAGAAACCCCTAAATAATTATAAATTCTCTTAATATCACTAACACTTACTTCTTTTATTCTTTTATAAATCTCTATATATCTATCATTTCCATTTTGAAAATCTAAAGTAACTTTTTTGCATTCATTATATACATTCTCATCACTCTTACATAAAGCACTCATCTTAGGATAAATATAGTTAAGGTAATCTATATTAATATCATCTACTCCCTTATTTTCACTAACTATTCCGTATATAACTTGTCCAATTTGTAAACCGTAATCACCTAAATGAACGTCTCCTATAACATTATGACCCTTATACTTTAAAATTCTCTTTAAACTTTCACCAATAATTGCAGGTCTTAAATGTCCAATATGAAGGGGTTTTGCTATATTGGGTCCACCATAATCTAAAAAATATAATTTTTTATCTTTAACTAAACTCTTATAATATCCATTATTAATAAAATCATTAATAAACTTATCACTTAAATTAATATTAATAAACCCAGGCATAACAAAAGTAACATCCCTAAAATAATCACTAAAGTTATCCATACTATTAATTTTTTCTACTATAACTTCTCCTATTTCTCTAGGACTTACACCTTTATCTTTACTAATCATAAAAACACTATTAATTTGTGCATCTGCTTTATCACTATAAGACACTCTTAAATAGTCTTCAAGTCCTAAATCTATAAAAACACCTTTTAAAGCTTCTGTAATAATATCTATCACACTAATCACCTACAAAAAATTATACTAAAAATTTAAATTATTGTAAACGTAGAAAAAAATTAACTAATAAATAGTTAATGTCTAAACTTATTTTCTAACTTTCTAATTGGTCCTGATTTATCATGTAATATTTCCGATATAGATAAATCATTATGTATATTATAAATAATATCAGCAAGTTGTTCTGAGCAGTCACACACATGTAACCATTCATACTCTAAAAACTCTTTAGGTATATAAGATAAATTAGTTGTATAAAGTCCTTTAAATTTACCAGATTTATAGTATAGATTAAATTTATCTATACCTCTTGTAAACAAAGCATAAGTAGTTACAAGATAAATATTACTTACTCCTCTTTTATTTAACTCATCTATTACATCAAACATACTTCCACCACTAGAAATTATATCATCACTTACTATAGCAGTAAAACCTTCCAAATTTTGATTACCAGAGTAATCATGACTAATAACAGGATATTTTCCATCTACAAAATGATTATAATCTCTTTGTTTAACAAAACTACCAGCTTCCCTATGAATACAACTAGAATTAAAACTATTTAAATAAACATTTCTTCTTCCAGTAGCCCCATTATCAGGCGCTACAAAAACAATTTTTTTAAGTTCTTCTATACTTAAGTCATCAATAAATTTATCTAAAATAGTATTAGTAGCATAAAAATTATCAAACTCCATATGACTAACAGCATGTTCTACTCCTTGATCATGTGCATCAAAAGTAATAAATGACTTAATCTTAGCAAGATTATCAAGTTCCCTTAAATTCATTCCACACATTAAATTTTCTCTAGTAATTCTCCTGTGTTGACGTCCTGCATACAAAAGAGGCATAACTATATTTATACTTTTTGCATGACAATTACATGCTCCAATACCATCTTTAAGTTCCATCATTAAATCATTAGGACTTGTATGATTAGTAAATCCATGCATATTATAAGTTAAAGAATAATTTCCAATATCAGTTATAAAAAACAAATCTTTTCCTCTAATAGACCCATCTATTTCTACCTTTAAGTGTCCATCCTCAAAGAAATTCTCTTTAACAGGCACAATAAAAGAGTACCCATCTGACTTAGTATAACCAAACTTATTAAGTAGATATTCATCTACCTTATTTCCTAAATCTTCTGCACTCTTAAATACTATCAATCTTAAACTATTATCCATAAAACCCTCCGTACTACCTACAAACTATATCCATCTAGGAATATAAATATTTCTTGTATAAATATCTTTATATTCATTAAAGAATTCTATCATTTTACCTGCTACATAACTAGCTAAATCACTAACACCAGAATTAACTCTAATATGCAAAAAATAATCACATAATTCTTTCTTAAATCTACTATCACTTATAAATTTATACATAATCTTATCAATTAACTCTAATTTTTCTACTTCTCTTTTAGTAATAATATCTTGTCCAAAAATAAAATCTTCATATAATCTAATAATTTTATAAGTTACCTTATCATTTTCTCCTATTTCACTATTAACTATATCATAATAATTCTTACAAATCTTAACTATTTCTTTATTTTTACTAAAACAATTCATTAACCTTCTCCTTATTATTACAATACAATTATAATATCAAAATATAATGTAAATCAACGATAAATTTTGTTTGCTGTGCAATATAAAATACTAAAAGTGTTTGCAAATTAAACTTTAATCAATTCACTTTTAGTATTTATTTATGCAATAGATACTCCAATACCTTTTAGTTATCTTCACCCACACAAGTATCATCTATATGAGGTATATATGGATCATCACTTGTTCCACTACCAGACAACTGAACACAAGATTTCAGAGAAAGTACTGGACGCACGACGCCCGAACCGTTGACGCCGTAGTAGCTCAAGGTGCCAGGGTGACTTGAACCGTTCACGTCGAACACGTCCGCGCTGCCGTTGAAGAGATACGGACTCATTGTCCACCACCACTTGTCACCCACGACACTACCATTAGTGCTATTTAAATAGTAATAAGTATTTTGTGAATTCGTACTATATCTTCCTCCTGCAAATGCTACTTCGTCTGCTGTCATTAATGCTACTGGATATTGTAATAGTTGATTACCTATTTTTGCACTATTACTTGCTGTGAATTTATCTGCATCGTTTGCATCACTATGCATACCTCCACTATACGTTGTACCACATTTGAATGATGGCCTTGCATTTGTATAATCACTTATACCTCCATAAGTACTTCCTGCATTTGTTGTTAGTCTTTGTCCTGCTGCATAGTACATTGTACTTGTTGCTTGATATTTATCACTACTTCTATCATTACAATATATTGCTGTTTTACTTACATAATCGCTATATTGATTACCTTGATTATCACTTTTTTCTATATTTGAAGAATACCAAGTATCTATTTTTTGTTTTATTGGACTTGAAGTACTTTGATTTGTTCTATTATTAGTAACACTTCCTGTTGTTCCATACATGTATCCCACATACATTGAATTATTATACAGATTATTATATTGAAAAGTAGAAGTACTAGTTTCCTTTATATATCCCTCAGTTGTATTTGCAGCTGTTCCTGCATATAGCAGTCTTAAACCACCATCTTCATTTGTTCTGATTATTCTCCAGTAGAACCCTGCAAAACTTACCCAGTTATCTGTTACATTTCCTGTCCAATAATATACTCTATCTCCATCACCATTATTATCTAAATCTTCTGTATACTTATCATCTTCATAATATACATTTGCTTCTGAAAATGCTGTACTAAAGTCAGTTCTCT
>CANPXI010000042.1 GCA_947585885.1 uncultured Bacilli bacterium | reverse complement strand
GCGCGTGTTCCGCGTGAGCGGTTCGAGTAGCCCTGGCTACTTGAACTATTACGGCGTCATGGGTTCGGTCGTCGTGCGTCCAGTCCTATCCTTGAAGTCTTGTGTAGAATTATCTGGTACTGGAGTGATAAGTGGGGACGTAAATAATCCATATACAGTAATTATTAGTGAAGAATGTGCAAAAGCAGATAATTAAGGTAGCAAAAGGCTATCTTTTGTTTTGTGTTGTAAGTTTGGTTATTTTTGGTTATAATATATTTAAGGTGAAAATATGACTGTAAGAAAATTGAATAAGAAAAAATTAGGTATATTTTGTGGGGTTATTTTAGTTTTATTAGTTGTGTTAATAGTTTTTATTTGTAATTTAGTAAGTGAAGCAAAGTTAAGAAAAACAGCAGAGTATAGGTTAGGTGAAGTAGGTTATTCTAGTAATGAAGTAAGTGCTATTACAAAGTACTTAAGTAAGGAACAAGTAGAAGATATTATTAAGGCTAAATATAAAAAAGATTTAACTAAGTTTATTAAAGAAAAGTATTTTGTTTATGATAATTTAGAGAGATATTTAAGTTATTATAGTGAAAATGAAGAAGTAGATGCATCTAAAGTTATATCAATTGTTAATGTTAATGCTGATACAGAGTGGTATAGTGATATAAAGAATACAGATACTTCATTAAATGAGTTAATGTTAGTTAATAAGTTTTATAAGTTAGAAGAAGGGTATGTTCCAGAAGATTTAACTGAAGTTTCTGTTATGTATTCATATGATGGAAATTATGTAAGTGAGTTACTTTATGATGATTTAATTAATATGCTTGATAAGGCTAAAAAGGATGGATATACTTTAGTTGTAAGTCAAGGATATAGAAGTTACAAAGATCAAGCAGATATTTATAAGTCAATTGAAGACTCTAGTAGTAAGGAAAGTGCAGATATAGTTGCTGCAAGAGCAGGACATTCTGAGTATCAAACAGGTCTTAGTGTAAGAATATTACCATATAATAAATCAGAAGATAGTATTGATATTAAGACTAGTGCTGAATATAAATGGTTAAGTGAGAATGCTTATAAATATGGTTTTGTGTTGAGGTATCCAGAAAATACTACAGATATTACTGGGTTTGAAAGTGATAATTGGAGATATAGATATGTAGGAAAAGATGCAGCTAAGGTTATACATGAAGATAATATTACGTTTGATGAATATTATTCATATTACGTTAGTAAGGGGGATTAAATGAATAAAAAAGTAGTAGTTTTAGGAGGAGGTACAGGACTTTCAGTACTTCTTTCTGGACTTAAAAAGTTTCCACTTGATATTACAGCTATTGTAAGTGTTTCTGATAATGGAAGTAGTACTGGTAGACTTAGAAATGAGTTTCATACTCCAGCAGTTGGAGATATTAGAAGAGTACTTATTTCTTTAAGTGAGACTGAACCTTTAGTTGAAAAACTTTTTAATTATAGGTTTAAGACTAGTAGTGATTTAAATGGACATACTGTTGGAAATTTAATTTTAACTGCTACTAAAGAAATAACAGGAAATTTAAGTGATGGTATTGAAGCACTTTCTAAGGTTTTTAATTTAAAGGGGAAAGTTGTTCCTTTAACAGAAGATGATGTTATTTTAATGGGTAAAATGGAAGATGATAGTATAGTTGAAGGGGAAACTGAAATTACTTTATCTAATAAAAAAATTAAGAATGTGTTTTATAAAACTGAACCTATTATTACACCTGAAGCTATTAATGCATTAAAAGAAGCAGATGCAATTATTTTAAGTATGGGAAGTATTTATACAAGTATTATTCCTAATTTGATTAATAAGGACGTTATTAAGGCAATTGATAGTTCAAATGCAGAGATTATGTATATTTCAAATATGGTGACACAACCTGGGGAAACTGATGGTTTTTCTGTAAGTGATCATATAAATTTACTTAATTCTTATTTAGGTAATAAGAAAATAGATAAAGTTATAGTTAATAATAAGGCAATTGATTCTAAGATTTTAGAGAAGTATCAAAATGAAGAACAAAAAGATTTAGTTTTAATAGATTATGAAAATTTAAAGAATGTTAAAGTTATAGAAGGTGACTTCTTTATAATAGAAAATTATATGATAAGACACGATGCATTAAAACTTGCTACAAAGATATTTGTTGAATTAATAGATTAAAAAATAAGTATGAGGTTTTCATACTTATTTTAAGTTTAAAATCATTGTTTCTCTTTTTGTTTTAAAGTTATTTTTTATATAAAGATTTTTTGCTTTTATGTTTTCACTACAAACATTTACTTCAACAGTTTTTATATTTTCTTCTATAGCCCATTTTTTAAATTCGTTTATTAAATTATTAGCAATATTGTTTTTTCTATATTCTTCTAATACAAAAAGTGCGTCAAGTACTCCTGTTTTATCTTTAATTGTTGGATCTGTTTCTTTTATATAACCATATAAATAACCAACTATTTTGTTATCCATTTCTGCTAGTATTATAAATTTTGTTTTGTCTAAAATATAGTTTTCATACATATTTGTTACTACAAAATTTGGGTCTATATTATCGTCATATTGTTTTTCATCTCTAATTAATAAAGTAAGTAACCAATTTAGTTCTTTAGCATCTTTAACTTCTGCTTTTCTTATATTCATTCTTATTCTCCTTTAATTTAATTATACACTTATAAATGTAATTAGTAAATGAATGTTAATTATAATTAAAAGTCTTCGGCCCACACGGGATACCGAAGATTAATTACATATTAATGATATAATTAATTGTTGTGATTGTCAATATTTAAGGATTGCATATTATGTAATCAATACTAATAAATGTATAATTACATTTTATCATAATGAGTCCACATTCTAATTATGTGTATTTCTTTTTTTTCTTCATCTACTTCATAAACAATTCTATGTTGTCTGTTGATTCTTCTAGAATATAGTCCTGATAATTCACCAGTTAATTTTTCATATGAAGGAGGATAGCAAAAAGGGTTTTCTAACATTAAATTTAATATATTTTTACAATTTTTATCAAGATTAGAACTTTTAAGTTTTAATTTATCTTTTTCTGCTTGCTTAGAAAATTTAATTGTGTATAAATTTACCATTCTTCATCCTTTGTATACTTTTTGGCTTTTTCCCAATCTTCATTTTTTCTTATATCATTAATATTATCTATATATCCTGGAATATTTGATAAAAATAAAGTTTCTTCGATGTTTTTCCATTCATCTTCTGATATTAATACAGCATTTTTACCTTTATTATTTACAATAGTAATAGGGTTGAAACCAATATTTACATCTGATACTAATTGATATAATTTTGCTCTAGCATTAGTTATGTTTATTGTACTCATTAATCTTCACCTCATTTACATTATAACGTACTTTTTTATGTACGTCAAGTATATGATATTATCAAGTATTGATATTATTATATGCAAATATTAAAGAAAAAATGTATTAAAGTAGTAAAAAAAGCCCCGAATAAACGGGACTTTGTAAACATTATTGGTGGAGAATAAGGGACTTGAACCCTTGACCCCCTGCGTGCAGGGCAGGTGCTCTAGCCAACTGAGCTAATTCCCCATATGGTAGGCACTTGAATAAATCAAGTAAAAAAAGTGTATCATATTTTTTGTGTAGAAGTCAATATTTTTGTTTCAATTAGTTACATTTTTGACAAAATGAACTTTTTATGGTACAATTTATATGCATTTAAGGGGGAATATTTATGTTTTTAGGTAAGTATGAATGTGGTTATGATAATAAGGGTAGAATTTTTGTACCTGCAAAATTAAGAGAAAATTTATCTAATGTAGTAGTTACTTGTATAGATGATGATACTTTAGTTGTTTTTAAAGAAGAAGGTTGGGAACCAAGTAAGGTATTTGGTGATAATATAACTGATAGAGAAAAGATTAAAGTATATGAAGATTATATTTATTCTAATTCTTATTTATGTAAGATTGATAAACAAGGGAGAATTAAAATTCCTGATATTTTAAGAAAGAGACTTAATTTTTCTAATACTATTGTTGTCTCTGGAAAAGGTGAATTTTTCTTATTAATTAGTATGAGAAGGTATTTATTAGATGAGAAAAAGAGATATGAAGCACAAAGAGAGATTTCATCTATGTATAGTGAAAAAGATTTAAAACTAACAAAATAAAATTGTTAGTTTTTTTTAAGTTTGTTATACTTATAAGTAGGAGAAGATTTATGAGTAAAAAATTTAGAGAAGATTTACTTAGTAGTAATAAAGAATTTAGTGAGGTTTTTAGTTCGTTATTAAAAGATGGATACATAAATGAGTTTAGTGATTATTTATGGGATATTATTAATAGAGATAGAACACCTATTAAAATAGATAATGAGCCTTTTGCTTTTAAAGATTTGTTTCATTTAAATTTAAATGATGGAAGATGTAAGATGTGTTCTTTTCTTTTAGTTTTACTTTTAGATAAATTTGGTATTTATAGTGAAGCAGTAGAATGTGTTAATGATAGTTTTAAAGGGACAAATGGTAGCTCTTATGGTGGACACTGGTATGTGGAAGCTAATATAAATGATAACATTTTATGTATAGATACTAGTTTAGTTGTTACTGGAAGTGAAGAAACTTTTAAAAAACTAGGACACAAAGTAGTAAGAAAGTATGATATTGATAGTATATTTAAGAGTGACCCTAGTTTAATAGATTATTATGATAATATGATTATTAAGAAAGATTAGTTATATGTTACTAATATTATGTTTTTAAAATATATTCTAGTTTTGTTTATTAGAATATATTTTTCTATTATATTTATTTTTTCTATTTTACCTATTACTACTTTTAATGTGTTTAGAGTATAGTGTTTTATTTTTATTTCTAAGTTATTATTAATTGCATTTATAAGTATTTCATTTATTTCTTGTATTCTGTCTTCCATAATTATAGGTTTTTCTATTTTTAGTCTGTTATTTTCTATTTCACGTATATCTTTACTATTTATTAATGAATTAAATGGTCTCCATTTTATCATTCCTCGCATAAGTATCACCTAGTATTTATTATGCCCACCTAACGTGTTATTTCTCTTTTTTATTGTGCTATATTCCATTAGGCTAGATGCTTTTAATATAGAGTTACTTCCAAATTTATTTTTTATGGAGTCAACAATAGAATTCATTTTATTTTCTAATACAACTTTTTCATTTTCTTCAAATAGATTTAGTTGTAAGTAGTTATTACTTTCTATTTTTCCAAGAGCAATATAGACTTTTCTTATTGGTAAGTCTTCTACAAAATTATTAAAGATATTCATACAAGAATCATATATTATTTTTTCAGAAGAAGTGCTTTCTGATAGTTTTCTTGAGTGATGGAATCCTCCTCCAATATTTTTAGAGTAACCTATACCAAAACTTACAATGCTACATACTTTTTTATTATCTCTTAATCTTTTTGCAAGAGTACTACACATTTCATTTATTATAAGTGGGATAGTCATTTTAGTATAATCTTTATATAGTATTTGACTTAGTGAATATGATTTGTTTTTTGTTTTTATGTTATCGTTTTTAATATTACTTGTGTCTATTCCATTCGCGTGCATCCATAATTCTTCACCTAGTATACCAAATCTTTTTTTATAGAAAGATACTGAGTATTTGTTTATTTCACCAACTTTATAAATTCCTAAGTCGTTTAGTTTTTTCATAGTTTTTGGTCCAATTCCCC
This sequence comes from uncultured Bacilli bacterium, assembly GCA_947585885.1. Classification (GTDB taxonomy): domain Bacteria; phylum Bacillota_I; class Bacilli_A; order RF39; family UBA660; genus MGBC139354. The sequence goes on along the minus strand of CANPXI010000042.1, from coordinate 2,577 downwards.
ACATTTCTGTAAGAGGGGTTATATTCCATAGTTTAGTTTTAACGTCATCATATGTCCATTTTGCTAGAAAATCTTTGTTATGTTTTGATTCAGTATCAAGTGCTACTTTAGCAAGGAGTAGGTTAGGGCCAATCCCACACGTAGAAGTTAGGCCTGTTTTTTCTTTTATAGTATTCATTATTTTTTTAGCGAGTTCTACGTCTGTCATTTTATATAGTTTTAAGTAATCAGTTACATCAAGAAAAGATTCATCTATTGAATATACGTGTAAATCTTCTTTATCAATGAAATCTAAAAATATGTTTATTATTTCTTTACTTTTTTTAACGTATAAACTCATTCTTGGTTTTGCAGTTATGTATTTTAGGTTTTTAGGTATTTCATATATTCTACCACGTGATGGAACTCCTTTTTCTTTTAAGGCTGGTGTTACTGCTAGAGTGATTGCGCCAGTACCTCTTTCTGGGTCTGCTACAACTAAAGGAGTGGTGAACGGGTCAAGGCCTCTTTCAACACATTCAACTGAAGCAAAAAAACTTTTTAAATCAATACATAATATATTTCTTTCTTCCATATATAACACACTCCTTTGTTCATAACTTCAGTATAGCACACTTTAGTTTGTTCTTCAATTGGTAATAATAGGTATTTTAAAATTTTTTTTACATATATTTTAGTAGGTGAAGAAAATGAATAGTAAGTTACCAAATGTTTTTCATAATAATAAGTCTAATTTAGGTGATAATAATAAAGAAGTTTTTTATTCTAAAATAGAAGAAGAAAAAAGAGGAGTAGATATAAACGATAATATTAAGCCTATTATTATTAGAAAGAAAATAAATGATATTTTTAATAGTAAGAATTTTGTTTATAAAGCAAATGTTATTATTACTACAAAAGATGGAGATAGGGAAGTTACTTTAATTCATAAAAATAATGATCATCTTCTTACAATAAATAATGAAAGTATACCAATTGATAGTGTTATAGATATTAAAAGAGTTTAGAGGTTAGTTTTAAAAAACTAGTCTTTTTTTTATATAAGTGGTATAATCTTCTAGATACGAGGAGGGACTTTATGAATTTACCTAATATGTTAGAAGCTAAAAAGCGTGATAATTTAGAAGTTAATAATATAGATTATAAAAGTACTTTGTTAGATAAAAGTTTAGTAGGGAAAAAGTATTTTGTTAGAACTTATGGATGCCAAATGAATGAACACGATGGAGAGAGAATTAAAGGTGTTTTAAGTAGTGAAGGAATGATTGAAACTGATTCTTTAGAGGAAGCTGATTTAGTTATTTTAAATACTTGTGCGATTAGAGAAAATGCTCATGATAAAGTTTTTGGCTTTATGGGACTTATTAAGAAATTAAAAGAAAGTAAACCTGATTTACTTATGGGAATATGTGGATGTATGGCTCAAGAAGAAAGTGTTGTTAATGAGATTATGAGTAAGTATAAGTATGTAGATTTTGTTTTTGGTACACATAACTTAGATGATATGATTAATGTTATTAACACTAGAATTAAAACTAATAAACAAAATATAGAAGTTTATAGTAATTCAAATAATGTTTGTGAGGGTATTCCTGAAAAGAGAGAAAGTAAGTATACTGCTTGGGTTGATATTATTTTAGGATGTGATAAGTTTTGTACTTATTGTATCGTGCCTTATACAAGAGGAAAACAAAGAAGTAGAAGAAAAGAAGATATTATTAGTGATGTAGAAAAGTTAGTTAAAGATGGATATAAAGAAGTTACTCTTTTAGGACAAAACGTTAATGCTTATGGAAAAGATTTGTATCCTGATTATACTTTAGCAGATTTATTTAGAGATGTTAGTAAAACAGGAATTCCTAGAATAAGATTTGTTACTAGTCACCCTTGGGATTTTACAGATGAAATGATAGACGCGATTAGTGAACTACCAAATGTTATGCCTTATGTACATTTACCAATTCAATCTGGAAGTGATAGAATTTTGAAACTTATGGGTAGAAGATATACTAAGGAAGAATATTTAACTCTTTATAATAAGATAAGAGAGAAAGTAAAGGGAGTAAGTATTACAACTGATATTATTGTAGGTTTTCCAGGTGAAACTAGAGAAGACTTTAGTGAGACTCTAGACATTGTAAATACTTGTAAATTTGACGGAGCTTTTACTTTTATATTTAGTCCTAGAGAAAATACTCCAGCTGCTTTATTAGAAGATAATGTTAGTTTAGAAGAAAAGAATGAAAGATTACATGAATTAAATGAATTAGTTAATAAATATAGTAATGAATCTAATCAAAGAGAAGTTGGCAAAGTAGTTAAGTGTTTAGTTTTAGGTAAGAGTGAAAAAGATGAAAGTAAGTATATGGGTTATACTGAAAATAATAAACTTGTTAATATTGTAAGTGACATAGATGTTACTGGAGAAATAGTAGATGTTAAAATAGATGAAGCAAAAAGCTTTAGTTTAAATGGTACTAGAGTTTAGTTTATAGATTAATAAAGGTATACTTAAGCAGTATATCTTTTTTGTTAGTATAAATGATAAAATATGGTTGACAATAATAATAGAAGTGA
>CANPXI010000041.1 GCA_947585885.1 uncultured Bacilli bacterium | reverse complement strand
TGGAGAATAATCAGAACAAATGAAGATGGAAGTTTAAGACTTTTGTACCACGGAACAGGACATGATATAACAAATGCATATATAAGTGAAAGTGCATATAATACAGATTCTAATAATACAACATATGTAGGCTATATGTTTGGTGATGACGGTAGTTTAGAAAATAATAGAAAAAACGATCAGGATTCAACAATAAAAGAAAAAATAGATGGGTGGTATACCGCTAATTTAAAGGAAAATTATGATAAATATATTAGTAAAACAGCAATATATTGTAATGATAGAAGTGGGGATGGATATCAAACAACAGGAACTATGAATTATGCAGCATATAATAGATTATTTAATAAATTCCATCCATCATTTAAATGTGGTGTAAAAACAACAAATGGTACAACAGCAGGAGATAATCCAAGTTTATATGGTGACGCAGATGATGCAGATAAATTTAGTGTAAGTAAAGAAGGAGGAGGAAATGGACAATTACAATATCCAGTAGCCTTAATGACCGCAGATGAAATAGTATATGCAGGAGGCTTATATAATGTTAGTTCAAAATCATATTATGCTTATAATAATTCAAGTAGTAGTTCCGTAGATGGTAAATATTGGTGGACAATGAGCCCATATAGTTTCAACGGCAGTTACGCGTACATTTTCTACGTGAACGGAAACTCTAGTTACGCAGGAAATTTGAATTATAGCAACGTCTATCCTTCAACCATCGTTGTACGTCCAGTAATTTCTCTTAAGTCTTGTGTTAAATTGACTGGTAGTGGTGTTGTTGATACTACAAGTGATCCAGAAAATCCTATTATTGATCCTTATGAAGTAGTAGAAATAGATGAAACATGTGAAGCATCAGAAAATTAGGTAAATTAAAAACTTCATTTTTGTGAAGTTTTTTTTAGTCATCTAAATTAGTTAGTATTTCTTCAGAGATGTCACTCGCTTTTTCTTTTAGTTCTTCTACTAAGTCTGTGAAGTCATCCATTCCTTTTTTTGATGTGTATTTTATTAAGTTGTTTATTTTTTTGATTACTTTTTTTGCTTGTCTTCTTGCTTGTTTATAACTTACTTCAGCATCTAATTTTGCTATTTCTATGTCTATCTCATCTAGTTTATCGTCTATGTATTTTTTTATGCTTTTTTTATCAATTTTAGATACTTTGTTTTTTAGTTTTGTGAAACTATCTTTTATCATTTCTCTAGTTTCGCTTCCTTTTCTAGGTGCGAATAGTATACCTAGGGCACCTCCTATTAATGCTCCAGTTGTTAATGCAGTGAATATTTTTAATTTTTCTTTTTTCATATGGTTCTCCTTTATTAATATTATATCACTTATTGTTATTTTTAATGTTTAAAAATTGATTGTTTACATAATAAAGTTATTTCTTAAAAGAGAAATAAGTATGTAAAAATTGAAAGTTATTTCGCAAATGAGAAATAACTTTTATAGTTTACTTTTAATGTTTTATAGATTAAAATTTTATTAGAGGTAATAGTTATGATTTTATTTAGAAAAGCAGTTTTAATTATTCATGGGTTTGGTGGTGGACCTTATGATTTAGAGTATTTAACTAATATGTTAGAAGTAAATAGAAAGTTTGATACTTATACTTTTACTTTGCCTGGACATGATGTTGGTATTGGTACAGTTGATAGAAAAGATTGGGTAAAAAGTGTGGATGAACACATGGAGATGCTTATTAATTATGGATATAAAGATATTTATGTTATAGGGCATAGTATGGGTGGAGTTTTAGCTAGTTATGTTGCTAGTAAGTATAAAGAAGTTAAGAAGTTAGTTTTACTTGCGCCTGCTTTTCATTATTTAAATTTTAATGGTAAACTTAATAATGTTAATAATATTATAGATAGTTTAAGAGTTGGTACTGAAGTTATGAAAGAGTATAAAGATGAACTTTTAGGTAGATTTTTAAAGTTACCTAGAAATGCTTTAATTCAATTTGTAGAAATTGTTAGAGATTTATATGATACTCCTAAGTTTATTAAAACTCCTACTTTAATTATAGAGGGAACTAAAGATAATGTTGTTCCTTTTAGTAGTGCGCTTTATGTTTATGATAGTATTAAGTCTAAGAAGAAATCACTTGTTTATGTGAAAGATGTTAATCATGATTTGATTAGAAGTAAGAGAAAAGAAGAGATTACTTCTTTAGTTATTAAGTTTTTAAAGTCTAGTAAAAGAATGGATGATAAAAAAGAAATATAGGTAAATAGCATATACCACTTAGGTTTTTATTCATAGATTATCTATGGGTAGATGTTTATGATAGAAAATTTAATGGATGTTAATCCTATTTTGCTTGCTTTATTTGCAACTTTGTTTACTTGGGGTATGACTCTTGTAGGATCACTTTTGGTTTTCTTTTTTAAGAGAGTTAATAGGAATTTTATGGATGCTACTTTAGGGTTTGCTGCTGGAGTAATGGTGGCTGCATCTTTTTGGTCACTATTAGACCCTGGTATTAATATGGCTAATCAAAATGGTAGTACTGCTTGGTTAGTTGCGTCTTTAGGTTTTATGTGTGGTGGAGTTATTTTATATATTGGGGATAAGGTTGTTAGGTTAGTTTTAAAGAGATTAAAAAGGGAAAATAAGGATAGTTTTAGAAGATGTGTTTTACTTATTACTAGTATCTCTTTACATAATATACCTGAAGGGTTAAGTGTTGGTGTTGCATTTGGGGCTCTTTTATATAATATGAATGAAGTAGCATTACTTTCGGCGATTGTGTTTGCAATAGGTATAGGACTACAAAATTTACCTGAAGGGAGTGCAGTTAGTTTACCTCTTAGAAGGGAAGGATACTCAAGAAGTAAGTCTTTCTTTTTTGGACAGTTAAGTGGGTTAGTCGAGCCTATTAGTGGAGTAATTGGAGCAGTTTTAGTTACTTATGTTAGTAGTATTTTACCATTTCTCTTATGTTTTGCAGCTGGTGCGATGATATATGTAGTTGTTGAAGAGTTAATTCCAGAGTCTCAAAGTAATAAGTGTAAAGATTTGATGGCTTTGTTTACTTTAATTGGGTTTACTCTTATGATGGTTTTAGATGTAGCTTTGGGGTAAAAATTTTGTCGGGTAAGAATTATTTTCTTATCTTTTTTTATATGCTAAAATATTATTAGGTGAAGAATTAATGAAATGTTTAGTTACAGGTGCAAGTTCTGGAATAGGTAGAGATATTTCTAGATATTTAAGTAATTTAGGACATGAAGTTATTTTGGTTTCTAGTAATAAAGAGAAGTTAAATGTTTTAAAGAAAGAATTATTTAATAGTAAAGTGTATGTGTGTGATTTAAGTAATCAAAGTGAAGTTAATAAGTTTTTAAATTTTATTTTAAAAGAAAAACCAGAGGTTGTTATTAATAATGCTGGGTTTGGTGCTTTTGGTTTTTATGATGAAGTGTCTTTAAAAAGAGAAGAAGATATGATTAATGTTAATGTAATTAGTTTACATAAAATTACTCGTACGTGCTTAAGATATATGGAAGGGGAAAATAATTTTATATTGAATGTTTCTTCTTCTGCTGGGCTTATGCCTGGAGGCCCCATGATGAGTGCTTATTATGCAACTAAGAGTTACGTTAGGAGTTATAGTTTAGGTATTTATAAAGAGTTAAAGATAAAGAAGAATAAGACTCATATTAGTGTTTTGTGTCCAGGTCCCGTTAATACTAATTTTAATAAAGTAGCTGGTGGAACTTTTAGTGTTAAAGCTTTAAGTAGCGAGTATGTTGCAAAGTATGCAGTTGATAATATGTTTCGCGGGAAAACTTTGATTGTTCCTGGGTTTTCTATGAAGTTAGGTGTGTTTTTTAGTAGATTTTTACCTAGTAAGTTACTTCTTAGTATATTATTTAAGATTCAACATAATAAAAGATAAATTGAATTAATTCTTAATATAATATATAATATTCTTGGAGGACTTGTATGAAATTTGGTGACAGAAGAGATGCAGTTAAAGTAAGAGATATTGATGGTATGCATAAAATCATGGTGTATCTTAAACCTCATAGGTGTGATAGTGATGTTTATATTAATCAAAAGCTAGATGTTACAGAGTTAGTTAAGTTTTATGAAAAGAATAAAAGTAAGTATGAAGGACTTACATATTATCATTTGTTTATGACTTTGATTAGTAAGACTATTTATAATAAACCGCTTCTTAATAGATTTATTGCTAATAAAACATTTTATGATAGAAAAGATGTTTCTATAGGTTATGTCGCTAAAGTTAATTATAATGATGATTCTAAAGAGTTATTATCTATTATAAATATAGATAAAGATGATAATTTAGAAAGTATTAAGAATAAGGTTATTAGTTCAGTTGAAAAGATTAGAAATAATAAGCAAAGTGGGGCTAATGACGTGATTAGTATTGTAGGAAAGATGCCTAAATGTATTATTAGTTTAGTAGTACATATTGTTAAGTTTTTAGATAGACACGATTTGTTACCTAAGTCTATTATTAATGATAATCTTTATTATAGTACTTTAATTGTTTCTAATTTAGGAAGTATTAAAAGTGGAGCAATTTATCATAATTTGACTGATTTTGGTACTAGTTCTATTATGGTTACTATTGGAGAGATTAAGAAAAAGAAAGTTTTAATGGAAGATGGTAGTGAAGAAATTAGGTATTTGTGTGAATTTGGAATTAATATAGATGAGAGAATTGATGATGGAGTTTATTTTATTAAAGCAATTAAGTTAATGCAAGATATTTTGAATGAACCTGAATGTTTAGAAAGGAGTGTAAATGAAAAAGTTAGAGAAACAACAAAGTTTAAGTATTAGTAAACCTTGGGTTAATTATTATGATGAGGGAGTACCAAAGAGTTTTGATTATCCTAATATGAGTATTTGGGAGTTTTTGTATGATAAGATAAAGGAGTTTCCTGATAAGCTTGCTTATGAGTATTATGGCACTACTGCAACTTTTAGGAGATTTACTTATGAAATAGAGGAAGCTGCAAGAGCACTTAAAGCAATGGGAGTAGAAGAAGAGGACGTTGTTACTATTTGTTCAGCGAATGTTCCACAAGCAATAGTGTTATTTTATGCTGTTAATATGGTTGGTGCGATTGCTAATATGGTTCACCCTTTAAGTGCCCAAAATGAGATACTTCATTATTTAACTTTATCTAAAAGTAAGTATGTGTTTACTTTAGATGTTGCTTATGAAAATGTAATGAGTATTATTGATAAGACTAGTGCTGTAAAGGTTGTAGTAATAAGCGCTAGTGAAAAGATGAACCCTGTTGTTAGGTTTGCATATAATTTAACTCAAGGAAGAAAGAATAAGATTAATTATGAAGATGACATGGTTTTATCTTGGAGTAATTTTTTAGATTTTGGTTATATGTATGACGGAGAATATAAGGTTAAGAGAAAAGCAAATGACCCAGCTATTATTCTATATAGTGGTGGAACTACTGGTAAACCTAAAGGAATAGTGCTTTCTAATTTGAATTTAAATGCACCTACTATGCAAACTTGTTCTATGATGCAACCAGTTTTACCAGGTGACACAATTTTAACAATTATGCCTATTTTCCATGCGTTTGGACTTGATGTGTGTGTTCATTCTCCACTTACTTTAGGACTTAAGTGTATTTTGATACCTGTATTTAATTATAAAAAGTTTGGTAGGTTAATTAAGCAATATAAACCTAATTATATAGTAGGAGTTCCAACACTTTTAGATACTATGATTAATGATCCTGGAGTAAAAGAGATGAATTTGTCTTTTATTAAAGATATTATTACTGGAGGAGATACTGTATCTGTTGAACTTAAAACTAGAGTGGATAATTTTATGAAGGAACACGGTAGTAATGCAACTGTAAGAGCAGGGTATGGACTTACTGAAGGTAGTGGGCCTAGTGCATTAATGCCAAGAGGAGTTCAACCACCAGCTAGTATTGGTGTGCCTTGTCAAGATATGCTTTATAAGATAGTTAGTCCAAAAACTGGAAAAGAAGTTCCAATTCTTGAAGAAGGAGAAATTTGTATTAGTGGACCTAATGTTATGCTAGGGTATTTGAATGATTTAGAAGAAACTAAAAAAACTCTTATAAAAGACGATGACGGAAGAGTATGGTTACATACTGGGGATATTGGTAAGATGGATGAAAATGGTTTTGTCTATTTTGCTCAAAGGTTAAAAAGAATTATTATTTCTTCAGGATATAATTTGTATCCATCTCATATAGAGGAAATAATTGAAAAGCATCCAGCAGTGGAAAGTGCATGTGTTATAGGTATTCCACATCCATATAAGACTCAAGTAGCTAAAGCATTTATGGTTTTAAAACCTGGAATTACGCCAAGTGATGATTTAAAAAGAGAGATTAAGAATTTTTGTAAAGATTATCTTGCAAAGTATTCTTTACCTTATGAATATGAATTTAAAGATAGTTTTCCAAGAACTATGATAGGTAAGGTTGCTTATAAAGAACTTGAAAAAGAGGAATTAGAAAAATTAAATAAAGAAAAATCTGGTGAATAGTATCATCAGATTTTTAAATGTAATTTTATTTTATATATTATTCTTCGAAAAATTCTCCTAGTTTTACTTTAAGTTTGTCGGCAATTAATTTTAATGTTTCAATAGATATTGTTGCATAAACTTTTTGTGATTCTAGATTTTTTATGTAACCATATGAAAGATTACATAATTCAGCTAGTTCTTCACCAGTATATCCACGTAGTTTTCTAAATTTTTGAATGTTTCTTCCGACAACATTATATATGTTACTTGATGTAACTTCTTCTTTGATGTACACCATATAGTTTTCACCCATTTTTATTTTCTCATAATTTAAGAAATTGTTTAGTCATTACATATATGACTACAAATTATACCTATTTACCATATTTTACCATTTTTTTAGTTTAGTTTATAGTTATTTGTTTTTATCTTCCGTAAAGTTTATTTATTATTGCTTCTAAATCAGCAATTCTTTTGTGCATATCCTTAAATACTCCATTTAATTCTTCAGGATATATTTCCTTTATGGTATTTCTTAGTGTTTCTATATCGTAAAATACTGGGTTATATTTATTTTTTATGTTTTGATCATTTAGATTAATATTATTATATGAGGAAGCGTAACTTTCTATTAGTTGTTGACTTGTAGCATTTGTTATTAAAAGTTGACTTATTAACATTAACCAGTTTCCTAATGTGTTTTGTTCTGCTGCGCTTAAGTCTTCTATTAAAATGTAACCAATTAATACAGCAAGTGCAGTGGATATTTTTGGGTTTAAGGTAAATAGGTTGTTCATAAAATCACTTTCCTATTATTAATTTTATTCTTTTATACTCTTTAATTTACTTTTTGTTTTTTTCGTGGTAGACTTATTTTGGAGGTAAAGTTATGGAACTTAAAGGAAGTAAAACAGAACAAAATTTAATGACTGCTTTTGCAGGAGAGAGTCAAGCAAGAAATAAGTATACTTATTATGCTAGTCAAGCAAAAAAGGATGGTTATGAACAAATAGCCGAAATTTTTGAAGAAACTGCTAATAATGAAAAAGAACATGCTAAGTTATGGTTTAAAGAACTTCATAATGGAAGTGTTCCAAGTACTGTAGAAAATTTAAAAGATGCTGCAGGTGGAGAAAATTATGAATGGACTAGTATGTATGAGGAATTTGCTAGAGTAGCTCGTGAAGAAGGCTTTGAAGATATCGCTAAATTATTTGATGGTGTTGGCGCTATTGAAAAGGAACATGAAGAAAGATATTTAAAACTACTTAAAAAGGTAGAAGATGATATGGTATTCAAGAGTGAAGAAGAAACAATTTGGATATGTAGAAATTGTGGACATGTTTATAGAAGTAAGGAAGCTCTTGAAGTATGTCCTGTATGTAAGCATGGAAGAGCATATCAAGAAAGAAAATCTGATAATTATTAATAAAAAAACTTTCCTAAATTGGAAAGTTTTTTGTTGGTTTTCAATGTATAAAAAAAACTCGGGAAGCCCGAGTCCATGTGCGTTGAACACATTTGTGAATATTTATTCCCTTTCAGGAACAATTTAATTGTACTATATTTTTTCAATTTTGTAAAGCAAAAATTGAAAAATTCTTGCTGTTTCTCTGATAAAAGCGATAAAAAACTATTTATTAACAATATTTTTTAGTTCTTCTTTTTCTAATTCTTTAATAGATTTTGTTGGGGTAGGTAAATCTTCTGGCATTGTACCACCAAGTTCTTCAATGGCTTTTCTAACTGTTTTCCCTACTTTATAATGTGTATTTGTTGCTTTTATTTCACTAACTTCTTTTTGTTTTTCTAACAATGCTTCTGTTTGTGTTATTCTAAATATATTTGCTCCTAATTCAGCACTTCCCATATTATCCAATATATCTTCCCTATATCTTAAACCTTTTCTTTTAG
>CANPXI010000040.1 GCA_947585885.1 uncultured Bacilli bacterium | reverse complement strand
CCTAACATTATAATATACATATTTTCTCCACTAGTATTATTTATAAATTTCTATAAAGGTATGCTTATAGGTTTTCTAATTTCTAGTGTAATACTTACATACAAACTAAAAGGAATACTCTATGGCATACTAATAATATTCCCTCATCACTTACTTATGAACTTACTTATAATAATATATAGTAGCATTATGCTAATGTTTAGTTATAAATTGTTTATTGGCACCATAAAAAAAGAAAACATAAACCTAAACTTATTTATTAAAAAGGTAGGAATTCTTTATCTAGGAGCCCTAATAATATCTCTAATAATAACACTTACAGAAGTATACATTAACCCAATATTAATAAGCCTTATATAAACACTACTCAAGTGTTTTTTCTTTAATAGACAAAATGTACAAAATATTATATAATTTATAAAGAAAAAGGAGGTATATATGAAAGTAGTAGTAGGAATGAGTGGAGGAGTAGACAGTGCTGTATCAGCTTACTTACTTGATAAAGAAGGATATGAAGTAATAGGACTATTTATGAAAAACTGGGACTCTAATATAAATAATGATCCAGAAGGAATAACTGATGGAATATGTCCTCAAGAACAAGACTTCATAGATGCAAAAAAAGTATGTGACTTTCTTGGAATACCTCTATATAGAATAGACTTTATAAAAGAATACTGGGATAACGTATTTTCATACTTCTTAGATGAACTAAAAAAAGGAAGAACTCCAAACCCAGATATAATGTGTAATAAATATATAAAATTTGATTTATTTAAAAAAGAAGCAAAACATCTAGGAGCAGATTTAATTGCAACAGGTCACTATGCAAGACACATTGGTAACAAAATATTAAGAGGAGTAGACACAAATAAAGATCAAACATACTTTTTAAACCAAGTTAAAGCTTCTGAATTTAAAGATGTATTATTTCCAGTAGGTGACTTAACAAAACCAGAAGTAAGACGTATTGCAAAAGAAGCAAATCTACCAGTAGCAGAAAAAAAAGACTCAACAGGAATATGTTTTATAGGAGAAAGACATTACCAAGAATTCGTACAAAACTATTTAAAAGGAAAAAAAGGTAACATAGTTGATATAGATACGTTAAATGTAATTGGAGAACATAATGGACTAATGAACTACACCATTGGACAAAGAAGAAATGTAGGACTAAGTGGAGACGCAAAAAGACATTATGTTTGTGGTAAAGACACAGAAAAAAATATACTTTATGTAGCCTTTGGAGACGATAACAAATACTTACTATCAAATGAAGCAATAATTGAAAGTATGAATTATATAAGTAGCACAAAACCAACATTTGCAACTTGTAAATTCCGCTACCGTGGTGAAGACATACCTATAGAAATAGAATACCTAAGTGATACAGAAATAAAAGTTAAATACGAAAGTGCTAAAGCAGTAACACCAGGTCAAGCCTGTGTAATCTATCTAGGAGAAGAAATGATTGGCGGAGGTATAATAAAAGAAGTAAGAAAAGACGGAAAAAAACTTTGGTATCTCTAATTTAATTCCCATAAATATGGGATTTTTTTAATGTCAACAAAATTTTTCTAAATTTACATCAATTTACACTTGACGTGTAAATGTAAATGGTTGTAAAATAAAAATGTAACATATAAAAGAGTAGGGAGAGAATAAATGAAAAATTTAAATGAATTATTACAAGAATTAGGAATATCTAAAGTAAAATTAGCAAAATACTTAGGTGTTTCTAGACAAATGATCTATAATTATTTAGAACTAGAAAATTTAAACAAATGGCCTAAAGAAAAGAAAATATTATTATTTAAGTTACTTGATATTGAAGACGGTAGTGAAGAGTCACTTAATAAAATAAAAGTAACTGCAGAATATTTAGAAGATATAGAATCAAGACTTAATCAAAACATAAAATCAAATATAGGAGGAGATAACTATTTTGATTTAAAAGATTTAAACAAAGAAGAGCAAACATTAGTAAATGATTTAATAACTATAATAAAAGAAAAATTCACAGAAGAAAAAAACAAAGATACATATTATGAATTCTTATACTTATATCATATACTTCAATCAATAGATAACATACCTGAAATAAAATACATATTTGCGTATCTTTCAAAAACAACAGGTTTTACTGAACCAATGGAATTCAAGTTTGATGAAACAGCGCAATTCATTCTAGAAAGTATAATATTTACAGCTATGAACTTATATGATAACGGTGGAGCTCAAAAAAGCAAACTTATAAAAGCTCACGAAAGATTTGTAATAGAAATAGAAAACAATAAAGAAGAAGTATTAAGTAGAACACAACAACTAACAACAGTTAAAATTCAAGCTCTACGTGAACTAGGGTATAGTGAAATAAACACAGAAAATGCTCAAGAAGTATTTAACAAAATGGGAGAAATTCAATCTAGAAAAGTTGTTATGTATGATCATAAAGATAAAACTTCACAACAATAATAAATAAATTAACTGGTAAATAACACCAGTTTTTTATATAATTATAAGAGAGTAGTAGAAGATAAATCATAATAAAATATATCATCAAAAAATAGAACTTAACATAATATATATTATCGGAACTTAAACTTTAAACAAAAAAAAGCCCGTATATAAGGCAAATTTTACTAAAAATATCTAAAAAATCACTATACTAATTAACATAATAATAAACCCTAAGACAAAACCAATTATGTTATGTTTTGTCTTTTTATATTTATTTGCTTCTGGTAACATTTCATTTATTGCTAAAGTAATCATTATACCTGCTACAAAAATCAATATAATACTAATCGTATTATCAGTTATAAATCTTTTTAAAATTAGATAAGCCATAATAGCTCCAATTGGTTCAGATATACCAGATAAAAAGGCGTACATTAGCCCCCTACTTTTAAGTCCAGTAGAATAGTAGATAGGGACACTTATTGAAATTCCTTCAGGAATATTATGAAGCATTATTGCAACTGCAAGTCCAATTCCTGAACTTATATCATTATATGACGTCATAAATGTTGCAATACCTTCTGGAAAATTATGTATAATAAGAGCAAGCATACTAAGAATACCTACTCTATACAAACTCCCCTTACCTCTACCCTTACCCTCTCCTACTTTAAGTTTTACATTTAGTTTACACACAAGTAAATAACCCAAATAAAATACAATAATAGAAACAATAAGTGCAGAATAAAGTCCATAACTATTAATAAGTGTCATCACACTATTTGGTATCAAATCAAAAACAGACACAGTAATCATTACAGACATACTAAAACTTAAAGAAAAACTAATAAAGCCATCTCTATCCTTAAAATCTTTAAAAATAACAAGTCCACCTATAACAGTACTAAGTCCCGCTATAGTAGATATTAAAATAGCTACAAAAGCATTATTCATATAATAATCACTACATAATAATATGATAAAGTATAACAAAATTTTCCATAAAAAAAATATATAATAAAGAATTAATAAAAAAGAATATTCCATAATAATAACAGGTGGTGATTAAAATGGCAAATGCAAGAAAAAATGAAAACAAAAGAAATTCTAGAAACAACAATAACAACAAGAGAAACGAAAGCAGAAGTTCTAGAAGCAACAACGAAAGAAGAAACGAAAACAATAGAAGTTGTAATAAAAGCAACAATCGTAAATAGTAAAGAAAAAGGAACGGTTAAATGTTCCTTTTTTTTATTTAAGTAAATCTAAAAAACTCTTTCCATACTTAATTTCAGTATTTTGAATACCAAAATTATCCACTATAGTAGCTCCTATATTAGCAAAAGTGTCTCCTGTAGGTAACTCTCCATAATACTTAAACTTTTTAGAATAAACAAGAAGTGGTACATTCTCTCTTGTATGATCAGTTCCTCTAAAAGTAGGATCATTTCCGTGGTCCGCTGTAAATATAACCAAATCATCTTCTCTAAGTTTATTTATAAATATTGGTAAATATCTATCTAACTCTTCTAAACAATCTAAATATCCATCTTTATTTCTTCTATGGCCATATGTTGAATCAAAATCATTTAAATTAAGAAAACAAAGTCCATTAAAGTTTCCTCTAGTAAAATCAATTAACTTTAAAAGTCCATCTATATTATTAGCTGTCTTAATACCAGTAGTAATACTCTTATTTGCAAAAATATCTTTAATCTTACCAAGTGCTATAACATCTAGTCCATTATTATAAAGTAAATCTAAATAGTTAAGTGGTGGTTCTTTAGTAAAATCACGTCTTCTAGGAGTTCTAACAAACTCCCCTACTTTACCAGTAAAAGGTCTAGCAATAACTCTACCAATCTTATATTCTTCTCTAAAAACAATCTTACTAATCTTTTCACAAATATCATATAACTCTTCTACCGGAATAATGCTTTCGTGAGCAGCAACTTGTAAAACTGAGTCAGCACTAGTATAAATGATAATAGCCCCAGTTTTCATATGCATCTCCCCTAGTTCTTTAATAATTTCAGTGCCTGATGCAACACAGTTACCAATAACCTCTTTACCAGTAACTCTTTGAATCTCACTTATAAGCAAAATAGGAAACCCTTCAGGATAAGTCATATAAGGTTTATCTAATACAACTCCCATCATTTCATAATGACCATTTAAAGTATCTTTTGCTTTATTCTTAGGTTTTAAAATACCATGATACCCATAAGTAGCTTTCTTTTTACCAACAATCTCTAAAAGTCCAAGCCTTTCAAACATAGGTAAATGATAAGCTTCAGTATCTAAAACATGCCCTAAAGTATTTGCCCCAACGTCTCCAAACAAATTAGCATCATCTGCTTCTCCTGCCCCTACACTATCCATTACTACTAAAAAAACTCTCTTAAACATAATATCACTCCTTTTTAGCCCTTGGATGAAATCCATCATAATTTTCTCTTAACACATCATTTGCAACATAAGTATAAATATTAGTTGTAGAAATATTCTCGTGTCCTAGCATCTCTTGAATACTTCTTAAATCAGCTCCACCTTCTAGTAAATGAGTAGCAAAACTATGTCTCAAAGTATGTGGTGTTAACGTTTTTTCTATCCCAGTACTTTCTCTAATATTTTCTAATATATAACTAAACCCTTGCCTAGAAATAGGCTTACCATGATTATTTAAAAATAACTCATCATAATTATTCTTAATAACTAACTTATTTCTATAACCCTTAAAATATAAATCAAGGTAATAACTAGCTACCTCTCCAAGAGGAATAATTCTTTCCTTTTTTCCTTTTCCATTAACTCTTATAATACTATTATAAAAGTCAACATCAGAATACTTTAAATGTACAAGCTCGCTTACTCTAAGACCAGTCGCATACATAACTTCCATCATAGCCTTATTTCTATAATCAAATGCTGTATTTAAAGGAATATTTAAAAGCTTATCAACTTCACTAATAGTAAGATACTTAGGAAGTTTTTTTTCACTCTTCAAAGCACTTACTTCTTCTAAAGGACTAACACTAATAATATTTTGAAACACTAAATAATTATAAAACCCCTTTAAAGAACTAATATGTCTGTTTACACTACTAGCAGTTAAATATCCCCTTAAAAACTTAATATAATTTAAAATATCTTCTTTATTTATACTAAGAAAATCT
The DNA here is from genome assembly GCA_947585885.1 of uncultured Bacilli bacterium. Classification (GTDB taxonomy): domain Bacteria; phylum Bacillota_I; class Bacilli_A; order RF39; family UBA660; genus MGBC139354. The sequence continues at coordinate 2,852 of CANPXI010000040.1, read as the reverse complement.
TTAGAAATAAACTTATCAAAACTATCTAAATCAAGTTTATAAGCATCTATTGTCTTATCACCTAATTTTTTTTCAGTCTTTAAATATAAATAATAATTATCTAAATAATCTATGCTCCTCATATTATAATTATCTCACTAGTACCCTAAAATATCAAGAAAAGAAAAAACCTAATATACATTATTAGGCTATATAATTCCTCCTAAAAAATTAACAAATTCATCCATCTCTCTATAACCAGATAAATAAGTTTCTACTTCATCATTTTTAATAACTAAAGTATGTGGAGTTCCATGATAATCTTTATTAAATCTTTTATCATTCATAATCTTATCTCTATCACTACTATCCATAATATTAATATCAAACCAATAATAATTTAAATCATACTTTTTCATAACATTTTCTACAACAGGCTTAAAGTTTTTACTAAACTCACAAGTAGTATCTCCTATTACAAGAATTACATAATCATCCTTTTTAATATCATTAAAGAAACTATCCAAATTCTTCTTTATAGAAGTATCACTATTAAAAACTAAATCTCTACTAATAGTAGAACTATCTTTAACTAAATAATCATCACAATTCTTTTCATCAAAACAAAGTTTATCATTATCTATAAATAACTCATAATCATATTCTTTATCTTCATACGTATAACTAATAAGAACTTTATCCCTTTTAATCTTATACTCCCCAGTAACATTCATATTATTATTTTTATCAAGTAAATCATTAAAATTATAATTAAAAGTCATATCCTTATTAAACTTAATAATTGAATTAATTTTTAAAGAAACGTCTTCCTTATCATAATAAGTTAAAGTATTACTCCATAAACCAATATACTCATTATTTATAAATTTATTTCTATAAATTAAATATCCAACCACACATAAAATAACTAAAATTACAACAACACATATATCAATAAATAGCACCTTTTTATTATTCTTCTTTTCTTTAATTGGTCCTTGCACTATAATATCACTTTCCATACTAGCGCCACACTTAGGACAATGTTTTAAATTAGGTGAAACGTCACTTCCACAATTACTACATCTTACCATATCATATCCTCCAATATATTAAAATTATAACACAAAAATTAACTTAATACATCATTAATAATATAATTTGTAATAAGTAGTCCTGCAACTGCTGGAACATAACTATTGCTTCCTAAAACGCTTATTTCTTTTACTTCTTCAGTACTGCTTACTACAGTAACTTTCTTTTGTAATTTTTTATCTACTAAATGTCTAAGTTTTTTAGCAAGTGGGTCATAACTTGTCTTATCTAAAGAAGTAATAAGAAGTTTACTAGCATCCATCTTTTTAGCAGTACCCATAGAAGAAACAATTTTAACATTTTCTTTTAAACACTCATTTATTATTAAAACTTTAGTATCAACTGTATCACAGCAATCTATAACATAATCATATTCATTATAATTAACTAAATCAATATTGCTGCTATCTAAAAACATACATAAATCATTTACACAAATACTAGGGTTAATACTAATAGCCCTTTTCTTAGCTTCTTTTACTTTTACTTCACCAATATTACTTTGGTTACTAATAATTTGTCTATTTAAGTTACTTTCTTCAATTTTATCAGAGTCTATTATAGTAATATGTTCTACTCCCATTCTAACTAAACTCTCAAAAACATATCCACCTACTCCGCCTATACCTACAATTAAAATATTTAAATTCTTAACTTTTAAAATATCTTCACCAATTAAAGCTTCTAATCTTTCTAAATTCATAATTTACCTCATATAAAAACCAAAACAAAGTGTAGGAATAAAACTCGCTCCTGCGAGGTGGTAGTCCACATAATTACCATTAGGATTCTTAGACTAATCTAAGCATTCAACACCGATAACTAATTAGGTCCCCAAATTACATATTTGTCGGTTTATTATAAACACCTCATCTTGGTAATTTAATTATATCAAATATTTAATATATAATCTACTCTAATTTTAATTTTTTACTAATATGAATATATGGATCTAACGAATTAGACTCACACCACTCTAAATATTGATTAACTAAAGTTTCACTATCCCATTCCCCAGTCATATAAAAACGATAAAATCTATTCTTTAAAAATCTAGAAACATTATCCTCGTTATACATAATCTTAGGAAAAATAGCATGATAATACATATATGAATAAGTATTAAAACGGTACTCAAACTCATAAACACCATTTGCAGTTAAATAATAATATGTAACATTATCTACTCTTCTACCATAAACATATCCTTTACTTTCCATATTCTCTATAGTCTTTTTAATACAAGAATAACTCTTACATTTAGTTAAACTAACAAGTTCTCCTTTAGTTAAAGCTTTTTCTTCAAATAACCTATATAAAATAATATCCTCAATACTTAAATTTCTACCACCCATTGTTGGTTTATCAATTGAATACATAATTAAACCTCCTAAATATTCATATCTAAATAATCAATTAACTCACTAGTCTTAACCCTTGTTTCTTCTTTAGTAGTATTATCTTTAACTGTAATATAGTCTCCCTTTACTTCATCACTTCCAATAATCAAAACATACGTAGGTTCATACTTATCTACTAACTTCCATAGCCCTTTCATATTCTTATTAGTGTAATCTATATCAGCACTAAAACCATTACATCTTAAATCATCAAGTACTTGAAAAGCAAAATCATTTTCTTCTAAAGCCATAATGAACACGTCAAGTGTATCTTTAGGAATAAAAGTTTCTAACTCTTTAATAATAGTCATAATTCTCTCTATTCCCATTGCAAAACCTATTCCAGGTGTACTAGGTCCATCTAATATTTCTACAAGA